>JAZPXS010000058.1:0-2827 GCA_045543775.1 Clostridia bacterium | reverse complement strand
GTGGAATCAAGTACATTGCACCTCCGCACTCTTCGCATACGGTTCCGCGCTGGATTCCTATTGATGAATACTATGATAAGCATCCTGAGTGGTTTGCCTACGACAGACTTTCGGACTCAAGACCGAGAACTGCACAACACTCTACTTTGTATTGCCTTACAAATTCCGAATTTATAGAATTTTCAGCGCAAAAGGTTATGGATCAGATAGAAGAATGCAAAGCAAATTGCGAAAAATACGATGTCGAAATGCCTTGCTTCTTTTCTATCACTTTGGCAGATGCTCAAGGTCATTGTGAGTGTGAAAAATGCAGTAGAATTGTAGAAAAGTCAGGAAAGACCGGATATAACCTTCGGTATGTAAATGCAGTTGCGGACATTGTAGGAAAGAAATATCCCGATGTTCAGTTACAGACCGAAGCATATTGGGACCATGTAGAGCCACCCAAGGATGATACCATGCCTGCAAAAAATGTACTTCTTCACTATGCAGAACTAAAAGTAGACCTTCTGCGCGATATGGACTCCGAAACCAATAAGAAGGGAAAGCTGGACTTTGACATATGGGCTGATAAGTGCGCCAAAAGCAATTCGAAGCTATATGTATGGGATTTCTTTATACAGCAGTATCCAAACTGTATGATGCCGTATTTTTTAAAGTTTCCCAAAAACCTAAGATACTTTTATGAACACGGAGTCAAGGGTTTATTTATGCAACACGAAGTACACGAAATCAGCGATTTTTGGACCATGACGCAGTGGCTTCTTGCAAAATTGATGGAAGATCCATATCAGGATTTTGATGCTTTGGTGGATGATTTTACCACACGCTACTACGGCGCTGCGGCTCCCTATATTAAGAGCTATATTAATTTACTAGAGCAGAATCTTGATGAAAATGCATGCAGAGTTATGGTTTTTGAACAGGCACTAATGAGTAACTATGTTAACTATCAAACCATAAAGGAAGGTATAAGGTTGCTTTCCCTCGCAGAGGATGCTGTGGTAGCGGATGAACTTCGCAAACAGAGAGTACACACCGTAATGACATGCTTGTATCGAGCCCTTGCACTTCGCTATGAAGAGTTCCAAAAGATTGCACAGACTAAAAATGAAAGCATCCAAATATCAAAAGAAGATGCAGTAAAAAAGGTTATTGCATATCTGGAAGAGAATTACAATGTGTATCTTGGTGAAGGTTACGCATATATGAAGTGAGTGAGGAAATTACTCTTTCTAAAGAGGTTTTATCTGAGATAAACGGAAAAATTTCAATACCTGAAAATTCTGACGGTCACATGTACATATACATATGGAGCGGTACAGAAAGTCTTACACCCTTATATCGTAAAATAAAAGTTTTTTAATAAGAATACAGAAACTTATGATGCCAAGGAGGAACAAAAGTGAGTTATAAATTAATTATTGTAGATGATGAACTGACCTTTTGTCGTGGCTTGGAAAAATATATAAGGAAGTTTTTCAACGAACTTAGTGTGGAGGGGATATTCAACACCGGCGAACAAGCTATAGAATATATCTCAGCCAACAATGTCGATATTGTCTTAAGTGATATAAAAATGCTTGGTATGTCAGGACTGGAACTGGCAAAAGTGCTTCATCAGAAGCATCCTCATATTCAGGTTATTTTAATCAGCGGTTATTCGGATTTTGAATATGCCAAGCAGGCAATAAAGTATAATGTGGTTGACTATCTGACAAAGCCGATTAATTTTGAAGAACTGAAAATGAGACTTGGCGAAACCATAAAAAAATTAGAAAACAGCGAAAACGATAAAAAAGAGCTTGAAAAAATAGACTTTGTAAAAAATGTCTTCAACTGTGGTAACATATTACTTAAAGGCATCTTAAATGGAGATATGAAGATGTTAGATGAGGGGATTGATACTATTACCTCATTTCCTTCTTTGACTAAATACACCGATGAAGATAAAAGGCATTTATGTAATCTGTGCGATGTAATTTTGCAGAGCTTAAAACAAAACAGTTTTCCTGTTGGTGCTGAATATGGTTTGGATTATTTTGAGAATAAAATAAAGCTATTATCATCAAATACGGAAATAAGAGAGTTTTTAACAGATTATTTTCATAAAATTGCTGATTTTAACACACATCTTGAGGGAGAACGGGATAAGATGATTGTATTCAGAGCCAAGAGATTCATCGAAAGAAATTACGCAAAGGACATTTCTGTTGGTGATGTAGCTGATTATGTAGGCCTTAGTACCGCATATTTCAGTCGGTTGTTTCACAAGGTGACTCATCAGACGGTTGTTGATTACATTACAGATGTAAGAATCATTAAAACTGAGAAATTGTTAAAAGAAAGTAATTACAAAATAGTAGAAATCTGTGAAATGGTTGGGTTCAGAAGCAACACTTATTTTAACACTCTTTTTAAAAGAAAAACCGGTATGACACCTATGGAATTTAGAAATTTTTTTAAAGGGACAGAGGTGTAATAAAAATGACTTTGAAAAAAGGATTTCTGTTTCAGGTTGAGAAACAGCGCTTCAACAGCTTGTTTTTTCGTAATTTTTGCGTATCTATGGCGGTATCGCTGTGCTTAACTGTCTTTTTCGGTGCTTACACTTACTACACGGGTTCCCAGTCATTTTATGGTGAGATTCATAATAAACGCCACGATTCTTTGAAATATGTAAAAAATGTTGTTGATGATACGATTATGAGCATGGATAAAATTGCAATTTATACTAAAATGCAATCTTCTGTCCAGAAATTTGTCTTGGATCCCGATATATCAAACGAGATTTTGAGCGAAATCAGACAGTATGTTAGAAATTACA
>JAZPXS010000057.1:0-3097 GCA_045543775.1 Clostridia bacterium | reverse complement strand
CATTATTTTATTTATCAAAATTTTTGTTGCAGAAAAGGTTGCAAACTTGTCTGTGTGATGGTGTCGAGTGGCTTTGGGGTTATGGCTTTTCCATTCGAACCGTGTACTCGGTTCGTTTTGTTTTTACCAATCCGAGCTTATCGCAAATATGAAGCAATTCCTTGCTTGACACAGGAACATCCATATAAGCTTTTTTTTCACTTATTGATAATACATACTCAAGAAGACGACTTCCAAAACCATTACGTTGATACTGCCCTTCGATGTATAAATTATCTATGTGTCCGTTATGTACTGTAACGATTCCGATTTCTCTGCCAAAGGAAATACTATACAGTTTTCCACCGTTCGAAATGGCTTTGCTGATTTTTTCAGCGATGCTAGTTTCTTCCGTGATATATCTTGCTTCGTTTTCTTCTCGGGACAAACTGTAATCAAACCTGTCATATCGATTTGCATATCGGCAGATATGCTCAACTTGTTCAGTAGTGCCCGAAAACTCTTTGCATATAATTTGGTTTCCCATAGCAGCTACAATCTGCGAGTCGGGATTTGACCAAGGTTTATTGATTCCCCAGAAGATTGAATTGTTGGAGCCTGTATCTAAACCCGATAGCAGATCTTTTCGATTACATATCACTTTGTATTTTCTACGCTTAAAATAAAACATATTGCTTTCGCAAGTAAAGATAGAACTTATCTTTTGTCCTTGATGTATTAGTGCGTCTCTCAACGACAGCAAATCCAAATCATCCGGAACGGTGTCATAAACGCCATCAAATAAGCGGAAACAAGCCCAATAATCCTTAACTTCCGGTACTATGCTTGATGTCCAACTTGCATAACACTCCACCAATTGCATCAACACATATTTTCCATCAAAACTATGAAATTTTTCTTCAGAAATCGGTTTTGATTCTTGTTCTGTATATGGTTTTCCTACTGTCTGCAACTGAACAGCAATGATATCTCCGTCATCAAAAATTCGTTCTGTGTGCACATTCGGCTTAATTTTCTTCTTTGGTAATTGCGGTGATAGTAGTTTTTCTTTGAACTCGGCAAGTTTCTTTTTTCTGGAATCCAAAGTCTTTTGACCGGCTTCTTGCCACAACGCCAAACCAAAACCGCTATCAATCATTTCAATTGCTTTGTTCCTTACAGAATCAGTTAAAATCCCTTTCTTCCACATATAATCAGCGAGCGAATAAATATAGTTGCACCATTCTTCGTCTGATTCATCAAACATTTCTGACCTGATATAGTTATCAATCCGTTTCAACGCTTCTTCTACATCAAACTTATAGAAGGCGGCGGTATATTCAATATATAAATCTTTTGCAGTATCATTTCCTGTGATACTGGTCTTCCAAGTTCCCATACGTTACCTCCTATTTACTTAAAAGCCACCTGCAACCATTCCTTTTCACGCTTTTTATATTGAGTGTTGCAAAAGTGTTGCAGAAACATTTTCATGAAAACATAAAATGCCCGAAAGCCCTGTATTTCCAGTTACTTTCAGCATATGTAAAATGCCATATAGTTCGTATAATCCGTGTAGTTCAAGCTGATGCTGTATCAAATCTGTATCATTTGCTGTATCAGCTAAAAACTACTTTTTATTCGGTTTTCCTTGTCCTTTACCACCAGACAGCCACAAGATACTACAAGAGTTTTTAGAAGTCCAAAAGAATTAATATCTTATTCTTCCAATGCAATACTTGCCAACTCTTTCAATTTATCTTTCAATATTTGTTTGTCCGGCAAGCAAAGTGTATAATCAGAAACAAGTGTCGGTGACATACTGCGACTCAAAGCATATTCTACCACTGCATCATCTTTACTCGCACATAGAATCAATCCAACACTTGGATTCTCGTTTGGCTTTCTTACGTCACGATCCAACGCTTCAAGATAGAAGTTTATTTGACCAATATGCTCCGGCTTAAATTCGCCTATTTTAAGTTCTATCGCCACAAGACAGGATAAAGCACGATTATAAAATAGTAAATCAATATAAAAATCTTTACCCCCGACTTGTACACGATATTCCTCACCGATAAAAGTGAAATCTTTACCAAACTCAAGAATAAACTGTTTCAGATTTTCAAGGATTGCTTTGCGGAAATTACGTTCGGAATACTGTTCAGGCAAATCAAGAAACTCTAAAACATAGGTATCAAGAATACTATTACGAACATTTTGAGGAACAAGTTCCGGTGCTTGCTTTCCTGAGGAGAGCATATACCTCTCATAATAGGAACTATCAAGTTGACGTTCCAATTCACGAGAAGAATAATGTTCTTTTGCAGATAGTGCTATATAAAAATCTCGTTCTTCTTTTGTTTTCGACTTTGACATTATCATTAAATGATTTGTCCAACTGATTTGTGTCAGCAGTGCTGACACAAATTCATCATCTTTATAAGTTTCATAAAACTGCTTCATTCTATATAAGCCGCGGCGATTGAATCCCTTTATTGCAGGAGCCACATCAGAGATATACGCAGCAATTTCATCTATAACCTTATCGCCAAAAGAAGCCCCATCACACAAGTCAGAAAGGTATTTGCCAACCTCCCAATACATGTTAATAAGTTCAGCATTAACCGCCTTTAATGCTCGACTTTTTGCATTTTCAATTATTTCTATAACCGCCTTGAAATCATTACATGACGACAATAAATTTTTCGACACCTTTATGCACCTCCAAAAATTTACTGATTATAGAATACCACAAAACTTTTTTTATATCTATCTCAAAAGCAAAAACCGCTCCGCGTTTTTACAGAGAGGTTTATTTGAATACATTTATTAATTTTTACCCCAAAGCCGACGGGACGCATTTGTGAAAGAACACACCCATATATCCTGTTTAGGACAAATTCTCGTATCCTCTAAACCACTCACACGACAACTCAAAAACTATTGCCGTACTTGTGTTCACTAAGCTGCGTATCGCAAACTTAAGACAAAAAATATTCAGGTTTGTACCCACATAATTTTCAATGTTCATCCCACTCTTATGTCTCAAAATTTCCCTACACATAGCCAAATAATTTACATATGTAAGCAATTCAATCTTATGCAAAAAGCACCC
>JAZPXS010000056.1:0-3861 GCA_045543775.1 Clostridia bacterium | reverse complement strand
TCAATCAAAAAACTTACGGGACGGAAACCGTCATTGCAAGAAATCATTGCAGATTTCGGGTTCTTCATCCATCCGTCATAAAAATTTTCCCCACCGTGAGCAAGTGTCATAACAAACGGCGAAACGCTATCCCACGCACTGTCGCAAAATCCCTTAGGCTTTTGCCAACCTTCACAGATAAACACCTGACCTTCCTGTAAATCACAGGCGTGTTCTATCGGATTTTCGTATTTTTCAATTAAATCATCATACCGTGCTTTTCGCATTACGGTTATCTTAATTTTCTTCATATCCTATTTTCCTTTATACATAAAACATTCTTCCTCGTGGGAGAAAATGACGCCTATTGCCTGCAGATAAGAATAAATAATAGTACTGCCCACAAATTTCATTCCGCGCTTTATAAGGTCAGCCGACAAAGCATCCGATAAAGGCGATGTTGTCTTACCCACCTCTATAATCTGCTGTTCACCTGTAAACCCTTTCAGATACTCACGGAAACTACCGCATTCTTTTTGAATTCCCAAAAAGATTTTAGCGTTATTAACCGCCGCACAAATTTTCAGTTTATTGCGTATGATAGCTTTATTGTTTTGAAGCTCGGCAATTTTATTATCGTCATAATTAGCTATCTTTTCAGCATTAAAGCCATCAAAGGCTTTGCGGAAGGCATCTCTTTTATTCAGCACACATTCCCACGAAAGCCCTGCCTGAAAGGATTCTAAAATAAGCATTTCAAATAAATACTGCTCATCGAAAGTAGGCACACCCCACTCTTCATCGTGGTATTTTATGTATATGGGATTTTTAAGGTTGCACCATTTACAGCGTCTTCGTTCACTCATTTTTATACACCCGCAAACTTTGGTCGAAGGCAAATAATTGGGAATATACATCAAAATATAATACGAATCTTATTATTTCGCGTTGAAGCGAATAGTTTTTATTTCCCAAGGCTTGAAGCGAATAGTAAACTGATTATTTTCAACTTGCAGTTCCTCTCCTGCCTCTTCAAGCATATTTGTAAGATAAGCTTCGTTGATCATGAAGCCTGTCTGTACCGTCGTATCAATGTCCTGATCTGTTGTATTAAACAGACGAACAACATATCCTTCTCCATCCTGAGCACATTTAAAAATACTTAGTACAATATCCGAATTAGCCACAGTAAGGTACGACTTTTTATGCATTGGTTCCGTGTCGTCAGCAACACGCTTTGAAAACACGATATCTGCATCGCTTAACCGGTGCTGAACTCCAAGTAAATCTGCATATGTGTCATCTGAACAAATAGGAACAATAGCATATTTAAACATTAGTTTTTGTTGGAGTTGAGGTCTTTGTGCAGTTTTTTCCAAGAAGACGCGATCAAAACATCTATAAAGTGTAACTAATAAATCTCCGTTCTTATCACAGCCACCCTCGTGCAGACCTTCAGCACTTACAAATGCAAGTCCTTCTCCTTCTTCATCTCTGGTTCCTATAATACCGTTCATATTCTTTTCAAGACATTCCGGTTCAACCCAATTTGCTGTTTTAGGATCAACACCACTCTCTCGTTCAACCATATAAAATGCCTGACCCGCAAAATATTTATCCGTTTTTTTGCCTGTAGGCATCACTACACGAAGTCTGTGGTCCTTGATATTGTTATCAATTTCAGTTTGGATTACGACCACCGGTGAGTTCCTCTTTACGGTTACAATATAATCAATTTTTAATTTCTTTTCCTCTGTGCTTCTACAATTTGTTGTTGCATCCAGAAAAGCAGGCAACGTCATTTCCTTCGTTATTTTAAATGAAACCTGAGCTATACCACTGCTAATACGACGAATCACCGCTTCACTTCCGGCAGCTGTTACCTCAAAATCATTCACCGGTTTCTGATGATGCCAACCATCACCAATCTCACCATTATCAATCATGTTGTTAAGCCTTGTATATTCCCTACCTGTGCGCTTATCAAAGATTGTAATGAGACCATTTGGCGAAATATCTACTTTAATTAGTTCATTTTCTACCCAAGTGTCACCATAACACATCGTTGTTTTTGTGTATGCCACATTGCCATATGCCGGCATCACCTTATATGTACTATAACCACAAGGAGGTATCTTGACATTCATGCATATGGTATAAACATCTGTATCCCTTGCACTTTGGAATAGAGAAACGATTCTTTTCTGCACATTTTTCTCTACGTGAAGAATTTGATATTCTATTTCATTCCCATCATCATCAAAAACCTTAAACTGATTGATTACTTCCTTACCTGCATATCCTGCAGTAACTGATGGATATCCTTTAAAAAATCCTATTTTTACTTCACGATATTCGTCTATCCATACCGATTGATTGTTATACATCTTAAGCATGTATTCTGACCCGGAATCTAAAGCCTTGTGTATATCATTTTCGAATTCATAAAAACGGTCATTCAGTCGATTGCAGATTCCTTGCGTCTGGTCAAAACGATATATCATGTCCTTGTGAACCTGGTCAACGGAACATCCGCAAATAGAGTCATGTGGATGATTCTGAAGCAGATACTGATATGCCAAATCAGTATAAGTATGATTGATAGGATTTCCTTCTATTTCAGCATACGCCAGCATAGGCTCTATCCGTTTCTCAAGCATATTTTGACATCTGTCATTTTCTTGCTTTAATGGATAATAACTTGAAAGGCAATGATACAAAACCGGCATATTATCTATCATCGCGTCTCTCTTATCAAGTGGTTCACTGAGTTCCCCGACTACCGTTGGTAGAATTTCCTTATGCTTTTCAAGTTCCTTTACCATTTCAGTTAAATCAACATCACACACTTCAGCATCCGGGAATAATTCGCCAATCATTTTTAAAACTTTTGGCGTTTCCCTATCAGCATGTCGATGGTCATCGGTATTGGAAAAGAATACAACAGGAGCAATGCTTTTCGCTGCTAATTGTTCAATCCAATTTTTTAGTTTGTCTTTAAACTCCTGACTATCATAATCAGGCTTCGGTCCTCTTACAGCAAACGCTCCATATCTACCTAGAGTTGCAAAACAAGTGGTGCCATCAGGTGAAATCCACTTGAAATGACCATAATCTTTATTACCAAGCCCTCGACCAAGATATGCTCCGTGTATGTCAAAACCGGCAAAAATTTGTGGCATCTGTGCGATATGACCAAAGATATCGTTAACATAGCCATACTTCCACGTTTTTCCGCCCCATTTTTTCGCAAGTTTATCGCCAACCATCAAATTTCTTATCAAACTTTCACCTGACGTCAAAAATTCATCAGGCATTACATACCATGGCCCAACAAGTATTCTTCCGTCCTCAATCAGTTTTTTCAGTCTTGCAGCACGTTCCGGTTCTATCTCAGCATAATCTTCCAACACAATCGTTTGACCATCGAAACAGAACAACTTATATTCCGGTTCACTTTCCAAAATATCAATAAGTTCATTTGTCACCTCAACAAGATTGAAACGAAAACTTTGAAACGGTAAATACCATTCTCTGTCCCAATGAGTACTATTCATATAATAAATTTTCATTTTCTGTCGCCCCTCTACAGAAATTTTTTTATATTATAACATATCCGTTAATAATTAACAATACAAATAGAATTTTTCACTCCGCTTTTCTACCCGCTGTCCCATAAAACAAACTTTAAAATTAAAGTTATTAATGAAATTATGTGATGGATTAGAAATATCCCTTTATGACTTCTTCGATACCAAAACATTCAAAACCTTAGAACAAAAAAATTAAATAACATTCTATTAACGAGAAAACGCTCTGCCTCGGCAGAGCGTTTTACTATTGTATTGGTTATTTTACAGTTTCATACGGCCAGTCGATGAT
>JAZPXS010000055.1:0-7635 GCA_045543775.1 Clostridia bacterium | reverse complement strand
CAACAGGTCCCATAACCTGACTTACACTGCCGGTTGCTTTTTCAGACATTTTTTCATTCCTCCTTTTAATTCACAGAGCCGCTTCCGGCAACAATTTCTGTAAGCTCCTGAGTGATTGCACCTTGTCTTGCACGGTTGTATTCCAACTGGAGATTATCTATCATTTCCTGAGCGTTCTTACCAGCAGAATCCATAGCATTTCTTCTGGCTGCTATTTCACATGCAAAACTTTCTCTGACATGCGAAACTATAATACCTGCTATATATTCAGTTATTGCCACACTTAGAATTGTGGCTTCATCCGGTTCAAAAACAACTCCGGCTGATTTTGCATTAGGATTTTTTTTGAGCGGAAGAATTTCTGTGTAATATGGTTCCTGAGAAAGCATAGAAACGTATTTTGTGCTGATTATACCAAGTGAATCGTACTTTTTATTTTGAAAATCATCACAAAGCTTTTTTGCCATGCTCAAAGCATCGTCATAACAAAAGTTCTCAGCATAAAGCATCTCACCGCCAAATCGGTCTACTGCTCTTTTTCCGATAGCAATAAAATTAGCATCAGAATAGTCTTTGGATAGTCTGAAAACATTTGCATTGTAGCCGCCGGCAAGACCTCTGTCTCCGGCGATAATAATAATTTTTTTTCGCGAACTATCAACTTTTTGAGCCAAAAAAGGACTTTTTGCACATTCAGGCGATAATGTAAGTGTTTCAATAAGTTCACTTAGCGATTCGGAGTACTCACGGCTTTTGTTCATAGCATCGGTTGCACGACGAATTTTTGAAGAAGCGACAAGTCCCATTGCTTTTGTAAGGTGAAGGGTAGAGTTGACGCTTTTTATTCGGGTACGCAGTTGCTTAGTGTTTGCACCCATTTATATCACCTCTGCATTTCCTGTAAGGCTTTTTTTAAAGTTTCGATATCGGTCTCTTCATAAAATCCGCTTTCAAATCTGACCAAAAGCTCGCTATATTTGTTCTCAAGCTTTTCGTAGAGCTCTGCCTCGTATTCTTTTACTTTGTCAACAGGAACGCTATCAAGGTACCCATTTATTACTGCGTAAACAATAGCCACCTGGCAACCGACTCTAATCGGAGCATTTCTGCCTTGCTTAAGAACTTCAACAATACGTTCTCCAAGTGCAAGGCGTGCTTTTGTATCAGCATCAAGATCGCTTCCAAACTGTGCAAATGCTTGAAGCTCTCTGTATTGAGAATATAAAAGTTTGAGTTCGCCGGATACCTTTTTCATAGCTTTTAGCTGAGCTGAACCGCCTACACGGCTAACTGATATACCGGGATTTATAGCCGGCATAATTCCGGAATGAAAAAGCTCGGTTTCCAGGAAAATTTGTCCGTCAGTAATTGAGATAACGTTTGTGGGAATGTATGCAGATACATCACCTGCCTGTGTTTCAACAATAGGCAGTGCGGTGATTGAACCTCCGCCGTATTCGTTTGATACGCAAGCTGCTCGTTCCAAAAGACGGGAATGGAGATAGAATACATCACCGGGGTATGCTTCGCGGCCCGGAGGACGGCGAATAAGGAGCGAGAGGGCACGGTAAGCGACAGCGTGTTTGGAAAGGTCATCATAAATTATGAGTACATCTTTGCCTTTTTCTCTGAAATATTCCGCCATGGCACATCCTGAGTACGGAGCAACATACTGAAGCGGTGCTGACTCTGAAGCTGAAGCTGAAACGATAATGGTATAGTCCATCGCACCGTTCCTTTTAAGCTCATTTGCAAGTTGCACAACGGAAGTGTTTTTCTGACCGATGGCAACGTATATGCAGATTACACCGGTATTTTTCTGGTTGATTATTGTATCAATTGCTATTTCTGTTTTACCGGTTTGTCTGTCACCGATTATAAGTTCTCTCTGTCCTCTGCCTATGGGAATCATACTATCAATAGCTTTTATACCTGTCTGAAGAGGTACAGAAACACTTTGTCTTTCTATGATACCCGGGGCTTCCGATTCAATCGGACGAGTTTCTGCTGCTGCAACAGGCCCTTTTCCGTCAATAGGCTGTCCCAGTGCATCAACGACTCTTCCCAAGAGTTCATCGCCAACCGGAACAGAAAGAACTTTCCCCGTTCGCTTAACGGTTGTTCCCTCGCGGATAGAGTTATTATCAGATAACAGTGCAACAGACACAGTTTCCTCTTCAAGGTTTTGTGCCATACCATAGCTTCCGTCGTCAAATTCAAGGAGTTCGCTTGACATACAATCACGCAAGCCGTAGACTCTTGCAATGCCGTCACCTACAAGTATTACACTCCCGGTTTCTTTCATTTCAATGTGAGATTTATAGTTTTTTATCTGCTCTTTTATAATACTGCTGATTTCTTCAGGTCTTGAAGTCATTATGATATCACATCCTTTACATCATGGAGGTAGTTTTTTAAGCTGGCATCGATAATTTTACCATCGATCTCTATAAGCATTCCTCCCATAATTGAGCTGTCGACACGACACTCCAAAATAACTGAATGTCCTGTTTTGATTTCAAGCTTGTGCTGCAGCTTTTCCTTTTCAGTGTCGGTCAGTTCTATGGCACTTGTAACGATTGCTGTGGAAACCTTATTTTGAGCGTTAAGAAGCTTTTTGTATTCTTCGACAGAGCCTTTAAGTGAATTAATACGACCTTTTTCGCACAAAAGCTGAACAAAAGAGAGGACATTCTGAGGAACAGAATCTTTAAAAGCAGTTTCCAATGCGGATAACCTCTCGTTTATTGTTATGTTTGGCGATGAAAGAAAATCCAAATATTGAGGATTACAGTCAAAAACTTCTTCCACACATTCCAGAGCAAGTGCATACTCATTCTCGGCACCAAGCTCTTTTGCAAGCATAAAGAGGGCAGTGCCGTACTCTCTATTCATTTCAGTCATTGGTATCACCTATATTGTCAATAACAGAGTCAATTAAAGCACGGTGATCTTCTGTATTGATTTCGCGGTTGAGCATTTTTTCTGTTAGCAGTGCAGAGATATTAACAATTTCTGTTTTGATACCCGCTTGTGCTTTCTTGAACTGAAGTTCAGCCTCTGATTCTGCCTGACGGAGTATGCTCTCTGCTTTTTCTTTAGCATCAGAAATAATCTTGTCTCCTCTGAGTTCTGCTTTGTTGGCAGCCTCCTGAATAAGCGTATCAGCTTCTTTGGAAGCTGATTGAAGCTTAGTTTCCCATTTTTCTTTATTTTCCTGAGCGGTTCTGTTAGCTTTTTCGGCAGATAAGTAAACAGAGTCTACCTCGCTTTGCCTCTTTTTCAAAACATTTTTTACAGGATTATAAAGAAACTTTTTTATAATAAGAAAAAGTATCAAGAGGTTGGCAAGGGATATCAGAATATTCCAGATATTTATGGAAATGACATCCAGAGATTGCATAAATTTTCACATCCTTAATACTGAATCAACCTAAAACTTTTAATGTCTCTGTCAAGATATCTACAAACATTCCCGGTGTTACAAAAAGAAGCAGTATAGCAATGATGAGAGCATATAAACCGGTAGTTTCTGCGATAGCACAACCCATAAGCATTGTAGATGTTACATCTCCTTTGCACTCAGGCTGGCGTCCGATAGCTTCGCAGGCTTTTGCAACTGCGTTACCTTCACCAATACCGGGTCCGATACCTGCAATCATAGCAGTACCGGCACCAAGTGCACAACAACCTAAAATAATAGCAACAGCAATTTCCATTTTTAATTCCTCCTAAAAATAATTTAAATAGTTTGTTTATTTGCTTTTTTGGATTTACGTTTAAAATATTCCTCGATAGGGAATCCTCCGGAAACATAGAGCATTGTCAGCATAGCGAATATATATGCCTGAAGTATTCCGCTAAACACATCAAAATAAATTGATAAAACCGCCGGGATACCTATTCGCAGAAGAGGCAGCTCTCCAAGAAAGCCGGGAAGCCAACCCAGCAAAATGTTAGAAAGTCCGCCAAGCCCGGTTGCGAGCATAACGGATATAACAGAACCGGAAAGAACATTTCCGTAGTGACGGAAAGCCATTGACACCGGGGTTGCAAATTCACTTATTATATTAAGCGGTGCCATTAAAACCGGATCTGCAAAGCTCTTAATATACATCAGAGGTCCGCACTTCATTTTGTAATATGTTATCAATACAAAAACAAGGATTGCCCATCCGCCGACAATATTAATGTCCGATGTGGGAGCATATAATCCGCAAAGTGCTATGAGACTTGAAAAAGCAGACAGAGCCAATATAGAGGCAATAAAAGGAGAAAATCCTGCAAAATATTCCCCCATATTTCCGATAACCATCTTATCACACAATTCAACGAGCATCTCCGCTATGTGTTGTCTGCGTGTAGGCTCTTTTGTGTTGAGACCGTGTGTGAGATAAAGACACAATCCTAAAATCGAAACGATGACAAGCCATGAATTGACCTGTGATTCCGTAATAGGTAAATTTTGAATAGGCATCGGTATCGTAAAATATATCAACGCTCCGGATATTGAAATGCCATCTGACAGGGGAGTTGTAAAAATCTTGATTATTATGCCAATTATTATTGGTATAATCGTAATCGCCAGATATGCAATATCAGCTATCCGAAAAAATTTGGATTGTTTTTTCATAATTTATCACCTCCGATGCAAAAGCGGATTTATTATTTATTTTTTCCAAAGAGAGGTCTTAACGATATGGCAATTCTTGGAAAAAACAGTGGTAGCAAAATAGCCCAGTTATTAAAATAGGGAAGAACAACGCCTAATGCAACAACAACAAAAATAATAATTTGCCGTATCGTCTGTGAAGTCTTTGCAATTGCACGTGCCTGTTTTTCATTTTCGGTGACGGCTTTTTCCAATGAAACGCCCATAAAGAAAAAATTGCCGATTGCCAAAGCACAGGACAGCAGATTACCCAATATAACGGAGTAATTCCAGTGCTTAGTCAAAACAAATACTAATTGCAATATAACACTGAAGATTATTTCAAATATGGCAATATACAGAGTTTCCTTTATAACAACTTCACCGGGTTTTTTCATAGTAAAATTCTCCCAAAAAATATATACTCTAAATTATATATATAAATTGTACAAATGTCAATTAGTTTGACGAAATTTTGTTGTGTACAATTTGTTTTAAAATTTTATCTTGACAAAACCTGTATTTAGTGTTATAATTATCACCGTCGAAAAGATAAATATTGTTTGCGGGAGTGGCTCAGTGGTAGAGCGTCACCTTGCCAAGGTGAACGTCGCGAGTTCGAATCTCGTCTTCCGCTCCAAAAAAAGACATCCAACGGATGTCTTTTTTTTAGTTAAATTTATGTTTAAATATTATTCTTCAAAACATAAGTAAAAACTATCAATAAGCTTATTTTCGTATTCGCCTGCATATTTACCGTCAAAGAAAATTTGCAGAGCTTCATCGTGGAATTGCTTCCACGATGCGATTTCTTTGCCTGCGATAATGGGATAGAACAGGGCATTTATGCTTTTTGCCGCTTCCAAATCACCTATGGCATCGCCTATCATAAGGATGCAATCTTTATCATATTTGCCGTCTGCAACTAATTTTAGCTGTTCCTTTTTGGTGCCGTTTTCCTTGCCGAGTATTATGGATGTAAACTCTGCAATACCTCCGCCTTGCCAGTCGGTTTCAAGACCTTCTTTCGTGGCAGAGGATATAACACCTATATCTGCAGTAGGAATTGCTTTTTGCAAGGATTCCTTTACATACCCAAAGGGCATTATGCCTTCGCAGTTTTTGGAAAAAAGCTCATCGGAAAGTCTGTTCCATTCTACAACCTTTTTCATAAATTCGCTTCCGCACTCTTTGGCAAATTCCTCAAGAGCCTTGGTGGAAAATCCTCTGCCAGAATTTACAAAAGCCTCAAGGTCGGAAAAATCCTCGTCGAATAATCCTTCCTCTGCCATCTTCTGAAAGGTCATAAGCTGACCAGGGAAACGGTTAACACCTCTTGTTTTGGAGTAGAGGTTTATTTTTTGTTCAATCTCTGTGGCACGCTCTTTAACATCATATAGATTCCATACCTTAAGCATAGCAGGTATAAAAGAATCTGTATGCTTTATTGTCATACTGTCAAAGGCGGTTCCGTCGGAATCAATTCCTATAAAAAACTTCTTATCGTACATTGCCGTCACCTGAGAATAACATATTTGCAAGCTCCTTATATGTCTCCAGAGAAGAACTGTATGTACAGATTACATTTCTGTATTCGGGTTGTACGGTAAAGGGATAGGGAGAATTTGTAACCACTATAATCGGCTTGTCGGTCTTACTATGAAGCTCCTTAACAAAGCTATTACCACTGTCGGGGTTTCTTCTGTCGAAGTAGTTTGTGATTATGATTACATCTGCTTCGTCTATTCTTTCATACACACGCTTTCTCTCGTCTTCTGTGTACTTCATTGTCGTTTCAACACAGTACACATCATCGGAGTATTTGAGCATTTCAAGCCACGGAGTAGCAGGATTTAACTTCTGTGTATTTGTTCTTTCGTGAACGGGATTTACCTGATATACAAAAAGTGCCTTTGTGCCTTTCTTTAAGGGAAGAACATTGTCTTTGTTGCTTATTACATTCATAGCCTGTTTAGCGGCACGCAGAGCAATTTCAGCAACTTTGGGATCGTTTATACCTTCGCTTGCTTTTGCGACATCTTTAATCTGTTCATCATCAAAGAAACCGTAATCATACTTAACACCAAGAGTTCTGGAAACAGCATCGTTAAGTCTTTCTTCGGAAAGTCTGCCATCCTTTACTGCATCTATAATAGCCGGGATAACCTCGTCTATGAGACCGCCCTCATCACGAAGAAGTACAAGGTCGCAACCAGCGTTAAGTGCCTCTAAGCAGGCATCCTTAACTTCAAACTTGGATATGATGCCGCCCATTGTAATTTCGTCTGTTGTTACTACTCCCTTAAAACCAAGCTCGCCTTTTAAGAGGTCTGTTACAATCTTCTTGGAAAGAGTTGCAGGAAGACCGGAATCATCGAATGCAGGATATGCTGTGTGAGCTGTCATTATAGCGGGAAGTCCTGCCTCTATCATCTTTCTGTATGGTTTAACATGCTCCATAAGTACTTCCTTGGGTTCATCTATTACAGGAAGTCCGTGGTGAGCATCTGCCGCAGAGGGGCCTCTTCCGGGGAAGTGCTTGCCTGTTGCAATGATGCCGGCTTCTTTGTAGCCTTTAAGAGCCTCAACTGCATAGTCAGCGGCAGTATCGGGATCTTCGGCATAGCTTCTAGCACCAATTTCAGGATTTAAGGGGTTTGTATTAACATCGAGCACAGGAGAGTGTATCCACGAAAAACCGAGAGGAGCAAGCTGTCTTCCTACCGCCCACGCAACATCGTGAGCTAAGTTCTTATCTCCGCTGTGGGTAATACCCATACAGCTCGGGAAGTATTTTACTCCGCCTCTGTAGTAGTCTGCCGACACATCACCCTCAAAGTCAAATGTAAAGTGTAGGGGGATATTGCCATTTTCCAGAGCGGCTTTCTTTAATGTATTGGTATATTCGCAAAAGTCCTCGTTTGTAAAGTGAGGTACAGGGATATCGGGAAGAAAATCCTTTATAGTACCTTTGTACGGTCTTT
>JAZPXS010000054.1:0-12328 GCA_045543775.1 Clostridia bacterium | reverse complement strand
GTGAGCCCTGCTGCAGCCTGAGCCTCAGCTTTGAAGCGATTTATAAATTCTTCTCCGCCTTCAAGATCGTTTCTAAGAACTTTTACCGCTACTATTCTGTTCAATACATTGCATTGTGCTTTATATACATGCGCCATACCGCCGGCGCCAACTTCTTCCAGAATTTCATATCTTCCGCTTAAAATTGTACCTATCATTTTATTTCACCTCATTTGATATTTTAACAGCAACAGCGCTGATGTTGTCTATGCCGCCATTTTCATTGGCTGACTTAATAAGTCGTTTTGATACATTGGTGCCAAACCGCCTCAATGTATTCTTGATTTCCTCATCCGATACCATATTGTACAAGCCATCAGAACATAAGAGAACCACATCATTTATATGCAGGTCGCTGATAAATATATCCACATCAACATTTTCCTCGGAACCTATTGCTCTTGTTATAACATTTCTTCGAGGGTGTTCCTTTGCTTCTTCTCTTGTTATCAGACCTCGGGAAATTAAATCATATACAAGCGAATGGTCAGTTGTAATCTGAGTTATGGAATCCTTATTGCAAATATAACAACGACTATCTCCGACATTTGCTGTGTAAAGTTTCCCGGAAGCTATAATGCACGCAACAACCGTTGTTCCCATGCCATAAAGTTTTTCACTGGTTGAGGCATCGTTAAAAACCTCGGTGTTTGCTTTTTTTACAGCAAGACGCAGCCGCTCTGTTATTTCTTTGCCATCCATTGAGGATATAGATTCGGACTTAAAGGCATCAAATAAAATTTTCACTGCTTTGGAGCTGGCAAATTCACCGCCTTCGTAGCCGCCCATACCATCTGCTACCACAAAAATTCCTGAAGAATCATCAAAAACATGTGCAAGAACGGAATCCTGATTGTCCTCTCTGACAATACCGACATCCGTAGCATATGACACTTTCATTGATTCATCCCTCCTTTGCTTTCCTTTCTTCTGAGTTGTCCGCAGGAAGCACTTATATCGCTTCCAAGTTCCCGCCTTACGGTGACGGGAATTTTATGTTTTTCAAGAACCTCCATAAAAGTTTTAATTTTTTCTTTGGAGGGTTTAGAAAAACTGTTTTCTTCAACATTATTTACCGGTATAAGATTAACATGACAAAGCATTCCCTTTAATTTTGCGGAAAGTATTCCGGCACATTGGGGAGTGTCGTTAACACCATCTATCATCGCGTATTCAAAACTTATTCTTCGCTTGGTTTCTTCTGCATATTCACGGCAGCAATTTATAAGCTCGTCTGTTCCGTATGCTTTATTTACCGGCATTATAGTATTTCTTATATCATCTGTCGGAGCGTGCAACGACACACTTAGTGTCAGTGGTAATTTTAGTTTCATTAACTTATAGATGTTTGGCACAAGACCGCAGGTTGAAAGCGAAATGTGACGGTACCCGATGTTTATTCCATTTTCATCATTGACATTAGTAAGGAATTTTATTACATTATCAAAATTATCAAGAGGCTCGCCTATTCCCATCATCACAACATTGGAAATCCTCTCCCCGATATCCTTTTGAGCAAAAAGTATTTGGTCAAGTATCTCTCCGGGAGTAAGCGAACGAACAAGACCGCCAATGGTGGATGCACAAAATTTGCATCCCATCCTGCAACCAACCTGACAGGAAATACATATTGTAATACCGTGTTTGTAGTACATAACAACACTTTCTATATAATTTCCGTCTTCAAGTTCAAAAAGATATTTTTTTGTACCGTCTATTTTTGATTCAAGTCTGCGAGCAATTTTTAGAGTACTTATAAAACTTTTTTCTGCAAGTTTTTCTTTTAATTTTGCAGAAATATCTGTCATTTCATCAAAGGAAGTAACTCCTCTGTGAAGCCATGCAAATATTTGCTTTGCACGGAAAGGTTTTTCACCTGTTTCAACAATAAAGCTCTTGAGTTCTTCAAATGTTAAATCTTTTAAATTAATCATTGTTTAATCCTTTATCATAAGACTTATAAAAAAACCGTCACAATCATCCGTATGAGGATACAAAGTTATATATCCCTCATTTGGTTTGTTGCAGGGTATTTTCTTTAGATGAAAATCTTTGTGAGTGTTAAGAAATGTAAAAAGAACATCTTCATTTTCCTGAGGCATAAGTGTACATGTGGAAAACACCATTGTTCCTCCGGATTTTAAATACGCGGCACTTGTTTCCAAAACAGAAAGGCTTATCCCGGAAAGCTGCTCAATATCATCCGGGGTTCTTGTATACTTTATATCCGGCTTTTTGCGAACTATACCAAGTCCCGAGCATGGTGCATCTACTAAAATATAATCTGCTTTATTTTCAAATTCCGGATTATAGACAGTGGAATCGGCAATCCTTGTTTCTATAATGTCAATGCCGAGTCTATCCGCGTTCTGCCGGATTTTTTTAATTTTTTGCTCCGACAAATCAAACGCATAAATTTTTCCTGTGTTATTCATAATTTCAGCCATATGGGTTGTCTTGTCTCCGGGTGAAGCACACATATCAAGAACAGTTGACCCGGGTTTCGGATTAAGAATTATGGACGTATAGGCTGCTGCGCTGTCCTGAACATAGAAAAGTCCTTTGTTATAAGCATTGCTCTCTGTCAGGTTGACAATTTTATCGGCAATCAGCAAAAAGTCGGCGTCGTCAATAATATCAGTGTCAAGTTTCCTGCACGACCAACCCTCTTTGTTTAATATGTCACAAAGCTCATCTGGATTTGTGCGAAGTTTGTTAACACGAAGTATCGTAGGTGATTTGACAGAAGCAGCTTTCAAAAAATCAACATATCCGTTCCCCAAAAGCTCTTTGTATCTATCAACAAGCCACAAAGGACAGGAATACAAAATACTGTTTTTTATCTTTTCATCCTCAGGTAACGGCAGATTATTCCCTTTTCTTTCAACACTTCTCAAAACTGCATTCACAAAGCCCGAAAGATGTTTGTTTGATGATTTTTTTATAAGTTTTACACTTTCATTAACAGCAGCACTGGCAGGTACTTTGTCCATAAAAAGTATCTGATAGGCTCCGGAACGCAAAATACACATAACATACGGTGCTATTTTGGATATACGGACATTTGAAGAAAGAGAAATGGCATAATCTATAAACTCAAGATTTCTCATAACACCATTGACAATTTCCGACACAAAGCGAATATCAAGTAAGCTGATGTCTTCTCTTTTCCTTAAAATATCAATTTCTTCAGAAAGGGACTTTTTTAATTTTATTATATTGTACAAAATCTCTGCTGCTGCTTTTCTGGAATTAACTGCCATAATAAACCTTCTGTATTATTCAAAAACTGAATTAATTTCTATTGTGTTGCCTTTAAAATATTCGGTGACATCCATTGCCTTTTTTCCCTCCGGCTGGATGGAATAAACACGAAGAACAGTGGAATTTCCGCAGGCAACATCAAAAGAATCGCTATTTACTGACAAAACTGTTCCCGGCTTTTCTTTGGTAACAGCATCTGTTGGAAATGCTCTTAATATTTTAAAAGATTTTCCGCAAAGAGCTGAACTTGCCTTAGGAAACGGAGTAAGACCTCTTATTAGGTTGCAAATGGATTGAGAATCAGCATTCCAGTTTATCACTGTCATTTCTTTTGTAATCATCGATGCATACTTTGTTGTAGTGTCACCCTGCGGAACTCTCTGAATACTGTTTATATTATCTATAGTTTCCGCAAGAAGTTCGGCACCTAGCACGGCAAGCTTATCATGAACAGTGCCAAAATTATCCTCAGCGGTTAGAGTAATTTCTGATTTTAGGAGCATATCCCCGGTGTCTAGTCCGGTATCCATATACATTGTTGTGACACCTGTTTTTTTCTCTCCGTCTATAAGTGCCCATTGCATCGGTGCAGCACCGCGGTATTTTGGAAGAAGAGAGCCGTGAACATTGATACAGCCATATTCAGGAAAATCTATAAGATATTTTGGAAGAAGTTTTCCATATGCTACAACTGCAATAAGATCGGGTGATTCTTTGAGTAGTATATGCTCAAAATTTTCTTTTTTAAGATTTACAGGCTGATATATATTTTTGATACCAAGCATCTCTGCTTCTGTATATACATCGGGATGTGTCATTTTGTGTCCTCTGCCCCGGGGCTTGTCCTCGGTAGTAACAACACTTGTAACATTGTACCCTCTTTCAACGAGTTTCCTAAGGGATACGCATGCAAACTCGGGTGTACCCATAAACATTATTTTCATAACTATTGCAATTCCTCCGGATCAATGTACTCTGTAACTTTATCCACAAATACAATTCCGTCAAGATGGTCAATTTCGTGGCATAAAGCTCTGGCGAGGAGGTCCTCACCTACCACTGTGATTTTTTCTCCATCTCTGTTAAGTGCAGTAACTGTTACCTTTTTGGGGCGAAGCACATATCCGCATTTTCCGGGTACACTAAGACAACCCTCGGCTTCTTTTTCGTTACCTTCAAAAGCTGTAACTTCCGGATTTATAAGTTCAATTAGTCCTTCGCCAACATCAATAACAACAAGTCTCTTCAAAATACCTATCTGTGGTGCAGCAAGTCCAACGCCGTTGGCTTCATACATTGTTTCTGCCATATCATCAAGAAGAGTAATAACTCTTTCGTCAATTGTTTCTACCGGACGGCATTTCTTTCTTAATATGTCGTCTCCAAGTTTTCGTATGTTTCTCAATGCCATAATATCACCTTTCTCTAATACATATTTGTCGGGTTAACATCAATGGATATCAGGGAAGAATTTCTTCTTCCGCAATACTTGTTATATATTTGTGCTATTGCTAAGTAATTTTCTTTGGAATATCTTGTCTTAACAAGAAATCTGTATCGGTATTTTCCGTTTAAGCGAAACATTGGTGCTTCGCAGACTTTATACAATATTGCATCTTTCGGCGGCAATACAGATTTAATTTCATTTTGAAAATCGCAGGCAGTCTTGTAGCAGACTGATTTATTTTCCGAGGTGAATACAAAATTAATAAATTCACAAAACGGCGGATAAATAAGAAGCTTCCTTAACTCAATTTCATCAGTGTAGAATGTGTCATAATCTTGATTTGCCGCAGTAATAATTGTTTCGTTGTCGGGATTATATGTCTGTATTATTGCTCTGCCGGAAAGCTGACCTCTTCCGGCTCGTCCCACTACTTGAGTAATAAGATCAAATGTCCTTTCACTTGCCCTGTAATCATCAACATTAAGACTCATATCCGCTGCTACAATGCCGACAAGGGTTACATTTTCAAAATCCAAGCCTTTAGTTATCATTTGGGTACCTACAAGTATATCTGCCTCGTGATTTTTGAAACTTGCAAGAAGCTTCTCGTGGCTTGACCGTTCGGATGTTGTATCTGCATCCATTCTGATTAGCCGGGCATTGGGGAAAAGATCCGTAACCTCCTGGGTAACCCGTTGTGTACCTATTCCAAAGTGCTTAATGTACTTACTTGAACACTCGGGGCAAGCAGTATAGCTGCGATGAGCATAATCACAATAATGGCAAACCAGTTTGCCGATGGATTTATGATAAGTAAGCGAAACATTGCAATTGGGACATTTAGCTACATAACCGCAAGAACGACAGGAAACAAAGCTCGAAAATCCTCTTCTGTTAAGAAAAAGAATTGTCTGCTCTCCTCTTTCAAGATTCAGTGCCATTTCCTCTATCAAGCGAGTGCTGAAAATACTCATATTTCCTTCTGCCATTTCGTTTCTCATATCAATGATTTCGGTTGTTGGAAGTTTGGAATTATTTACCCTGGAATTAAGTTCCAAAAGCTTATATTTACCCTGCTGTGCCTTGAACATACTCTCCACAAGAGGAGTTGCACTGGCAAGAATTACAACAGAATTGTTTTGATTTGCTCTGAATTTTGCTATTTCAACTGCATTATATTTTGGAGAAAATTCCGATTTGTAAGTGTTTTCGTGTTCTTCGTCAATAATAAAAACGCCAATATTCTCAAAGGGAGCAAAAACAGCACTTCTTGCTCCAACCACAATATCAACTTCTCCATCTTTGATTTTTTTCCATTGCTCAAATCTTTGCTTTCGGGTGAGTGAGCTGTGAATTACAGCAACACGATCATCAAACCAAGAGGTAACCCTGGCAACCATCTGCGGTGTAAGGCTTATTTCAGGAACCAGAAAAACCGCTTTTTTTCCCCTGGAAACTGTTTTATCAATAATATCAAGATAAACTTCAGTCTTACCACTGCCTGTAACGCCATTGAGAAGAAATGTTGAACGTTTATCTTTTTTAATATCTTCTATTACTTCGTTTGCTACTTTCTGTTGTGCTGGTGTGAGAGTATTCCTTGGCAGTAGATTTTCATAATCAATATCAAGCACATCTTCTCTTTCCACACTTTCATATATCTGTGCAATTCCCCGTTGCACAAGAGAATCCACAACAGCTTTTGAAGTGTGTGCTATTTCAAGAAGCTCTGCAAGTGCAATATCACGAAAATCAGAAAGAACTTCAAGACATCTTGCACGGGCAGGAGCTTTTTGTGCCATCAAATCTATGAGAGAAGATACCTCTTCTGCATCTGAAATAAGACAAACCCTCTTTTTAACGGTATCACTGACGGTTTCGCTTGCAGTTTCCGTTACACTGATAATACCTTTTTTTGCCATATTGCTGACAAGTGTACCGAGTCCCGAATAAGATAATTTTTCAGATAATTTATCATAGGTTACAGGACCTTCTTTTAGTATTTCATATACTTTTTCTGCACGCAAAGAATGTTCAATATAACAAAGCCCTTCTTGGGAAATGTTTTCATTAAGACAGAGTGTCTTTTTGAACACAGTTCCAAGGCCGGACGGCAATAAAGTCTTGATTGCCGATATATAGGAACAGAAATATCGATGGACCATAAAATGTACCAATTCGACTTCTTTTTCTCCAAAATACTTGCGTGTATCGGTAATATCCGTAATGCTTTTGAGATTATCATATGATGATTGCATGATAATTCCAACGACAAAGGCCTCCTGAGTGCGGTTACCCCTGCCAAACGGAACAATAACCCTAACACCGATATCAATCTGATTTTTGAGGGAATCATCAACAGCATAATGATATATCTTATCTGTTGCTTTGGAAAAGCTGTTCAAAACAACTTCTGCTATCAAAAAACATCCCTCCGTAAATCATAATATTTCTGCTCTTGTAATCAAATTGCCGGAACAAGCATCAAAGGGGATGTTAATTTATTTAACAGCCCCGTAGATTTTGCTTATTATTCTTCTGTTATCAATGCATCTCTCTCTGCTTCAAGCTCCAGAATATCATTTAGAGCCAAATCAGAATGTGTTGAAACATCTTTTGAGGTTTTGAGTGTTACCTTGTTTTCTGCTATTTCATTAACAGCTATACTGACAGGTTTGTCTGACTTGCACTCCACAAAAACGTTATCTTTTTTTGAATAAATTTCTCTTGCTCTTTTTGCCGTGGCAATTACAAGTGTGTACTTGCTATCAATTTTTTTTGCTTTCATAAGTTCTGTTGCTGATGGTTTTAACATTTTTTATACACCTCATCTATAAATTTTTGATTTCTTTTTACTTTGAGTCCCTCTCCGAGAACAATGGAATGAAAATCATCCACCGCACGGTCAAGGTCGTCGTTTATGAGTAAGTAATCATAGCTGTTAACTTCTTTAATTTCCTCGTAGGCACGATTAATTCGTTTTTCAATAACCTCATCAGTTTCTGTGTTACGGCCTTTTAGTCTGTTTCTGAGTTCTGCAAGACTTGGAGGAAGAACAAAAACTCCAATAGCATCTTTAAAGGAATTTTTTACCTGATGATAACCTTCCACCTCAATTTCCAGAACTACATTTCGTCCTGCACTGAGCATATCGTTTACGGGTTTTTTGGGAGTTCCGTAGTAATTTCCGCAAAATTCAGTCCATTCTGCAAGTCCGTCGTTTTTAATCAGGTCTTCAAATTCTTCCCTGCTTTTAAAGTAATATGTTACACCTTCCGTATCCGTTGCCCGTGGGGCACGGCTGGTCATCGATATCGACAAAAACGAATTATCCTCAGGGTATTTTTTAAAATATTCATCCATTATCGTTCCTTTGCCCGTACCGGAAGGACCGGAAACAATAAATAATACGCCTTGTTTTTCAGTCAAATTGTTCATCCTCCGTTAAAATGTCAGTTTCCTTGCCATTTAATCTGCCGGCAACAGTTTCTGCCTGAATTGCCGAAAGAATAATGTGACCGCTGTCTGTGATAATAACACTTCTCGTTCTTCTGCCGTATGTGGCATCAATCAGATTGCCGTTTTCTCTGGCTTCCTGAACCATTCGCTTTATAGGAGCAGATTCTGGACTTACGATAGCTATTATTCTGTCAGCAGAAACAATATTGCCAAAGCCCACATTGATTAGTTTCATAATAAACTCCCTTTCTGCTACTCGATGTTTTGTACCTGTTCTCTGATTTTTTCAATCTCTGCCTTGAGATCAACAACTGCTTTTCCAATTTCAAAGTCATTGCACTTACTACCCATTGTGTTAGCTTCACGATTAAGCTCCTGAACAGTAAAATCAAGTTTGCGTCCAACAGGAATATTGGTCTCCAGGAGATTTTCAAACTCTTTTAAATGACTTTCAAATCTGACAAGTTCTTCGGTAATATTAACCTTATCAGAAAAAATTGCAACCTCTGTAAGCAGGCGGGTTTCATCGTATTCAACACCGTTTAACATTTCTTCTATTCGCTCTTTAAGACGCTTTTTATGTTCTTCCACTGTAAGAGGAGAACGTTCAGCGATTACTGAAATCACAGAACGAAGCCCATCTATTGTTTCCTTAAAGAAATCGTATAATCTCGCTCCTTCTCTTGCTCTGTTTGCTGTAATGTCATCAATAGCAAGATTAACAACCTCTATGGTATCGGAAATAATTTTTTCCTTATCATCCTCTGGTTTTTCGATACTGAAAATATCATTAAAGCCTGCAAGTGTTGAAGCTGTAACGTCATTATGTACACCCAGCTTTTCAGACATAAGAGAAAGAGCTTCAAAATAGCCTTTTGCCACCGACTCGTTGAGTGTAATAATTTTGTCGTCCGTCTCGGTAAGGTCATACTGAATAAACACATCAACTTTACCGCGGCTGATACGAGAGTTCAGAACTTCGCGTATTGCATCTTCAACAAATGAATAATGCTTGTACAAACGAATGTTGTAATCGAGAAATCTATTGTTTACGCTTTTGATTTCTACTGTAATTTTATAGTCACCGAAGAGTTTTTCACCTCTTCCGTAACCGGTCATACTTTTTATCATAAGAAACAACCTCGCAAGTTATATTTTTACACTTTATTATACCAAAAGTCTGATTCAATTACAATACATTTTAACAAAATATTTTAATTAAATTTATTTAAAGCTTTACCATTCAGGTAGTTACATTTTATACCTTGGTATGTGCCTCTTTTTTCCATTTCTTCATCAATAGTATCTTTGATTTTCCACCAACTCATTCCGTAATTGGCAAAAACAGTATGTTCCTCCTTTGCTCTTCCAAGCAAACGCTGAATTGCAATTTCGGGAGAAAGATTTTCAAGGAATGTAATTACTCTTTCTACATAATCTGTGTATTCGCCCATATCAAAATCACCTTTTTGATACATTTCTGCCATTGGAGTATCTTTAACTATATACAAGCTATGAAGTTTTACCTGATTTATTCTAAGTGCAGAAAGAATTCTTGCACACTCTGTAACATCCTCCATATCATCCCACGGGAGATTAAGAATAAGATGAGTACAGATATCAAAGCCATACTTCTGAATTATCTTTACCGCATCAATAAATTCTGCCAAGGTGTGACCACGGTTAATTTTTTTCAGGGTTTTGTAATTTACTGTCTGCAGTCCGAGTTCTATGGAGATGCGAATTCCGGTACTGTCAGACAATTCCTTTAAAAAAGACATATATTGGTCTTTGATACAGTCCGGCCTTGTGGATACAGCTATTTCTACAATGTTATCCATTACGGCAGCATTAATTACTCTTTTGAATTCATCAAAAGGCATATATGTGTTTGTAAAATTTTGAAAATATGCAATAAACTTTTTTGCTTTGTATTTTCTGCCGATAAACTCCATATTTTCCTTTATCTGATTCTCTACCGACATGGTGGATGGGAGATTTTCAAAAGCTGCACCGACTTCGCCGCAAAATATACATCCTCCGACAGAGCAAGTTCCGTCTCTGTTGGGACAGGTTATGGGAAGATTAACCGGAAGCTTATAAACACGCTCACCATATAACTTTTTTAAATAATCAGAGTATTTATTATATATCATTTTTTCACCTGCTAATTAATATCACGACGGAATTTTTCATAATTTTCTTCAGTTGTATAGTACAAAAAATCATAATCTGAACATAATTTGCGTGATATCTCCACAGTACGGTCATCGGAGCCTTTATCAACTATAACTATGTATGGTACTACTCTTCCCCCGTAGCTGGAAAGATAATTTATGATTGCTGTACGAATTATAAACTCAATTGAAGATTCCTGATTTTTCACATGAACAAATATGTATATTTCTTTTTTATCTTTAACTTTAAAAAAATTGAAAATCTTTGTTGCCATTTCTATAATCGCATACACAACAAGAAAAGTTATAATAGTTTTAAAGACAACCATTAACATATCAACACCTCTTTGCACATAATATGCAAAGAGGTGCCTATATGGTGAATTAAAGTCCTGCTTTTTCTCTCAAAAGCTCTGTGCGATCACATTTTTCCCACGGAAGTTCAATGTCAGTGCGTCCAAAATGACCGTATGCTGCTGTCTGCTTGTATATTGGTCTTCTGAGATCCAAATCACGGATTATAGATGCCGGACGTAAATCAAAAACCTCGCTTACTGCCTTTGAAATCGCATCCTCATCAACAACAGCTGTTCCAAAAGTATCTATGTATATAGATACTGGATTAGAAACACCTATAGCGTATGCAAGCTGAACCTCACATTTTTCAGCAAGACCTGCAGCAACGACATTTTTTGCAACATATCTTGCAGCATAACACGCACTGCGGTCAACCTTTGTAGGATCCTTGCCGGAAAATGCACCGCCGCCGTGAGGTGCATATCCTCCATAAGTGTCAACTATTATCTTGCGGCCTGTTAGTCCGCTATCTCCCTGAGGACCGCCTATAACAAAACGTCCTGTAGGATTAATAAAATACTTGGTGTTTTCATCAAGAAGCTCCGGGCTGACTATAGGCTTAACTACATATTCGACCATATCTTTTCTTATCTGTTCAAGAGTCACATCATCACTGTGCTGTGTGGATATAACTATAGTGTCCACACGAACCGGTTTGCCATCTATATATTCAACAGTAACCTGAGTTTTTCCGTCAGGACGAAGATACTTAAGTGTGCCGTCTTTTCTTACATCAGTAAGTCTTTTTGCAAGCTTATGAGCAAGAGAAATCGGAAGCGGCATAAGCTCCGGAGTTTCTTTGCAGGCATAACCGAACATCATTCCCTGGTCTCCCGCACCGTTATCAGTCTCTGCAGTGTCTGCAGCCTTAGCTTCAAGAGACTTGTTTACACCGATAGCAATATCGTTTGACTGTTCATCAATTGTAGTCATAACTGCACAGGTGTGACAGTCAAAGCCGAATTTTGCTCTGTCATATCCAATACCCTGTATGGTTTCTCGAGCAACCTTTGGTATATCCACATAGCAATCCGTGGTAATTTCGCCCATTATCATAACAAGACCAGTTGTTACTACTGTCTCGCAGGCAACGCGAGCCATCGGATCTTTTTCCAAAATAGCATCAAGCACTGCATCGGAAATCTGGTCACAAATTTTATCGGGATGTCCCTCGGTTACTGATTCTGATGTAAATAATTTTCTTTCCATTTTTATTCCGTCCTTTGAGTAAATCTTATATTAGTATTTTAACGCCGCAAGAGATCGTTGTCATTATTACTCCTGCAGTCAGAACGCCAAGCAAAATCACGGGTACTGCATCCTTAAGACGCATATCGAGAATGCCGGCTATCATGGCTCCTGTATATGCCCCTGTTCCGGGAAGCGGAATAGCGACAAAAATAAACAATCCAAGTTTTTTATATTTTGTTATTTGTTTACTTTTTTCTTTTGTCCTGTTATCCAGCCAAAGACCTATTTTCGAAAAGGCTCTGGAATGTACAAGCCACTCTATTATTGGTCTTACTACCAGAATTACTATGGGAACAGGAATCATATTTCCTATGACACTTATAATGTACACCCA
>JAZPXS010000053.1:0-3600 GCA_045543775.1 Clostridia bacterium | reverse complement strand
AGGAAATGTGGAAATCCCCCAACGGTACAATCCGTGCAATACTTGACGGAACTGTTTTCAGAACACCGATTATTGTTAAGGGTATAACCCCATATATCCCCACCTGGACAAAGCCCATCACCATTGCACGTCACGCATACGGCGACGTATACAAGAACACGGAAATGGTTGTGGAAAAGGATTCCAAGGCATATCTTACGGTGACCGACAAGGACGGCAATACCAAAAACGAAATTATCTATGATTTTTCCGATTCTGACGGTATAATTCAGGGTATGCACAACAAGGACACTTCCATTGCAAGCTTTGCAAGAAGCTGCTTTAACTTTGCCATTGACACCAAGCAGGATTTGTGGTTTGCCACAAAGGACACTATAAGCAAAAAATATGACCACACTTTCAAGGATATTTTCCAGGAAATATACGACAGTGAGTACAAGGAAAAGTTTGAGTCACTTGGTATAGAATACTTCTATACACTCATTGACGATGCAGTTGCCAGAGTTATTCGCTCCGAGGGCGGATACATATGGGCTTGCAAGAACTATGACGGTGATGTGATGAGCGATATGATTGCCACCGCATACGGAAGCCTTGCAATGATGACAAGTGTTCTGGTATCTCCCGACGGAGTATATGAATACGAAGCGGCTCACGGTACTGTACAGAGACACTACTACAAGCACCTTGAGGGCAAGGAAACCTCCACAAACTCCGTGGCAACAATATTTGCATGGTCAGGAGCATTAAAAAAGAGAGGCGAACTTGATAATCTTCCCGAACTTGTAGCCTTTGCGGAAAACATTGAAAAAGCTACAATACAGACTATTGAGGAAGGCGTAATGACAGGTGACCTTTACAGTATGTCTACACTGGAAAAGAAGACAAAGGTAAATACCGAAGACTTCCTTAAGGAAATAAACAAGAGACTTGAAAAGTTAATGTAATTATTTAAAAACAAGAGAATATCTCTAAAATAAAAGGACAATTTCGCTCACACCACGAAATTGTCCTTTTATTTATTCAGTTCTTATCATTATTTCTGATCTCTACTCTTCTTATCTTACCGCTGATGGTCTTTGGAAGTTCATCCACAAAGTCCACAATTCTCGGGTACTTGTAAGGAGCAGTGTGTGTCTTTACATAGTTCTGAATTTCCTTTTTGAGTTCATCACTCTTTTCCTTGCCCTTTACAAGAACAATTGTAGCTTTGACTACCTGACCGCGGATTTCATCGGGAACTGCAGTTATGGCACATTCCAGAACATAGGGAAGCTCCATAATAACATTTTCTATTTCGAAGGGTCCTATGCGGTATCCGGAGGATTTGATTACATCGTCTATTCTTCCTACATACCAGAAGTAGCCTTCCTCATCCTTCCACGCAAGGTCACCTGTATGGTACATATCATCGTGCCAAGCCTTTTTTGTGCTTTCTGCATCCAGATAGTATTCACCAAAGAGTCCACAGGGATTTCCCTTATCTGTGCGTACAACTATCTCACCGGTTTCACCAATGCCGAGGCTTTCGCCCTTGTCATTTACTATGTCTATATCGTACATAGGACTGGGTTTACCCATAGAGCCCGGCTTTGGCTTCATACCGCGGAGTGTTCCTACGGTAAGTGTGGTTTCCGTCTGACCGAATCCCTCCATAAGATTAAGCCCTGTAGCTTCTTTCCATCTTTCAAACACTTCGGGATTGAGAGCTTCACCTGCTGTGGTGGAATACTCAATGGAGGACAAATCATATTTTGACAAATCTTCTTTTATAAAGAATCTGTACATTGTGGGAGGTGCACAGAAGGTTGTGATATTGTACTTCTTGAACATTGGGAGAATATCTTCTGCCGCAAACTTTTCAAAGTCATACACAAACACTGCCGCTTCGCAAAGCCACTGGCCGTACAGTTTGCCCCAGAGAGCCTTACCCCAACCGGTATCGGAAATGGTAAAGTGTACTCCGTCGGGATTTACATTGTGCCAATACTTTGCAGTGATAAAATGTCCCAGAGGATATTTGTGGTTGTGGGCAACTATCTTGGGATATCCGGTAGTACCGGAGCTGAAGAGCATAAGCAGATAATCGTTGCCGCATGCAGAATCTGCCTTGCGCTCATACACATCGGAGAAGCTGTACATTTCGTCATCAAAGCTATGCCATCCCTCTCTTGTGCCGTGGCTCATAATTTTGACTTCCACTGTTGGGCATCTTACTGCCGCAAGATCTGCCTGATGAGCAGTATCACCGTCTCCTGTGCAGACTATTGCCTTTACCTTTGCCGCATTGAATCTGTATTCAAAATCATGCTCAACAAGAAGATTGGTTGCAGGAATTGCTATTGCTCCGATTTTGTGGAGTGCAAGGATTGAAAACCAGAATTCATAATGACGCTTGAGCACAAGCATTACGATATCTCCCTTGCCGATACCAAGACTTTCGAAGTAGTTTGCCGTCATATTTGAATACTTCTTGAGATCGGCAAAAGTAAACTTGCGTTCTGTCTTGTCGTTTGACACGTGAATCATAGCCACCTTGTCAGGACACTTTGCCGCAAGTGCATCAACACAGTCAAAGGCAAAATTGAATTTATCCTCATTTTTGAATGAGATTGATTTGAGTCTTCTCTTTTCGTCCTTTTCGGTTATTACAAACTTCTTATACACTGCAGTCTGAGGCTGATCTTCACGGGCGGTCTGTCTTGTCATATCAAACTTGGACTCTGCCTTTTCGTCACCGTGCATTACCATAGCGTAGATTTCTACACTTTCGCCATCAAGAGCAACAAGAGCGTGAGGAGTTGTACTGTTGTAATAAATGGAGTCACCCTCATTTAATATTTCTTCATTATCGCCTATGATTGCTTTCATTCTGCCCTTTATTACAATGTCAAATTCCTGACCGCTGTGGGTTGCAAAATGAGGATTTGCAATATCCTCCTCGCTGTAAGGAATTGTAACACGAAACGGCTCTGCCAATTTGTTCTTGAACATAGCGGCAAGGTTTTTGTAGGTATATCCCTCTGTTCTTGTAATGGGAAGTCCCTCTCCGCATCTTGTAAGCTCATAGCCGGAAAGTGTGGGGCTGGAGCCTTTGAGAAGGTCTGTGGGATCTACACCGAATGCCTTGGCACACTTGTAGATAAAGGTAAAGTTGAAATCCCTTTTTCCGCTTTCAAACTCTCTGTAATCGCTTACTGACACACCTGTTTTCTGTGCCATATCTTCATCCGAAAGGGAAAGAATTTCTCTTGTCTGCTTAATTCGGAGTGCGACCTCCATAAGCTGTTGCATTTCTTCTGATTTCTGAAAAACTTCTCCGTTCACATTTACCATCCTTTCGTAATTTAGTCGGCGGTAATTTTTCTTTAAAACAAAAAATTCCGCCTCAAAGATTTCTTTGAGACGGAATGTAATTCCGCGGTACCACTCAAATTGCACAAATTTTACTTTGTGCCGCTCACAGGCTCTAGCAAGCCCTATGCACTAACGCAGCATTTCTCGGAATGTGTCTACTCGATATAATCTTTCGGACATCCGGCTCAGAAGTGATGGGCCATTGGGAAACTCCGCCATTGGCTCGCAGCAACCGCCAACTCT
>JAZPXS010000052.1:0-11396 GCA_045543775.1 Clostridia bacterium | reverse complement strand
GTTGAGCTTTTTTTCAACCTCAAAAGGCTTGAAGCCTGCATCTGAGGCAAGCTTAATGGTTTCTTTTATGCACTGTCTTTCTGTTTTGGATGAATTGAGATAGTTCATATAACCGTCACAGAAATCCATTACTTTTTTTGTATCAAGTTTTAACCAGGAATTTTGTTTTTCCATAATATTACCTCCCTTGTACATATATTGTACTACAGACATAAAAAAAATACAAGATAATTCCATATTAACTTTCTATTGATTTTACCGGTGTCAGGGTGTATAATCAGAATGAATAGAAATGTGTTGTGGTGGTTTTTTATCCGAAACGGAGGTAAAAATGAAAAATAATATTTCTGATACATCTTCCGAAAAGGGAGTTCGCTTGTCCGGTGTTTTAGACTCTTATTCTACCCGTACAAGTGTTGTAATGCTGGGCATAAAAATTCTTGAGGAAATAATAGAACAAAAAAATAGAGGAATATATCATAGTGTGCTGACCCCTGCAGATGTGTTTGTGTATCCGTCCGGCGATGTAAGGATTTCTGCAACTCCGCAGAGGGTTCCCGAAAAGTCAGATGAGTTTACTCGACTTATTCAGCTGTATACAGCTCCTGAGGCATACGATGGTGCCATTGCAGAGGTGGCTGTTATCTATTCAGTTGGAACCATTATGTATAAACTTCTGAATGGCGGTCTTGAGCCATTCAGACACTCTATGGATTCTGATTCTGCTGCCAATGCCTACAAGCTTCGCACAAGCGGTACAAGGCTTACAGCACCGGCAAATGCAGATGCACTCCTCTCTGCCATTATTCTGAAGGCTTGTGAATACAGCGTATCGAGAAGATACCTTTATCCCGAGGATATGCTGGAAGAATTGAAGCTTCTTGCTGATGGCAATTATCAAAGAAAATCTCCTCGTCAGGAAGTCGTCAGTGAACCTGTAGAACATACAAAGAAAGCTCTTCCATGGAAGATAATAATTTCAGCAGTGCTCTGCGGCGTGCTGTGTGTTGGTGTAGCCTCATTTGTCGCAAACTATGCGGTGAGGAGTATCTATGTCAAAGCGGAAAGGTATATGCGTGATGGAAAGTTTGATAAAGCCCGTGAGGTATTTTCCGGAATAGAATGGTACAAGGGCACAAAAGAAATGCTTTTGGAGTGCGATTTCCGTCAGGCGGAGCATCTGGCAGAAACCGGAGATGTAGATTCCGCAATAGAAATATTCGAGAACCTTTATGCCGTAGGCTACGAAAAAGTCAAAAAAGAACTGGACGAGGCTCTCCTAAAAAAGGCTAAAAACCTTAGTGATGAGGGTAATAAAGACGATGCAATGAAAATCATTCTTTCATTAGCTTCCGGCAGTAACACAGATGCTCAGGATATAATTGACGATAATAAATCAGACGAAGCAACAAAGCTGTATAAAGAAGGCAAATTTGATGAAGCAAGGGAAATTTTTGCTTCCCTTGGGGATGACGATATGGTGGATGAATGTGATTACAGACTTGCCTTGGGCAGTATGGAAAACGGCAACTACACCGACGCTATGGCAATATTTATTTCCCTGGACGGCTATGGGGAAAGTGATAAGAATTATGCTCTTTGCGAAGAATGGCTTATAAGCGAAAATCAGAAAAACAATGTGTTTTCTTCTGCCGGCGGCAACCTTGGAAGATACTCTGATTCCGATGGATTTTATGTTGAATATACTGTGGAAAAAGAAAAGTTAAAGTGCAGGTACACGCTTCCTTATGAGAGGGGTAAATATTTCAAGGTGGAAGACGGTATTCATTATCACAGTAAATCGGGTAATTCCTGGGAAAAACAGTGGATATATGAATATGTGTCATCATCAATGGTAAATGTATACAACTATATTGATAATAAAGTATACACACTTGAAATGGAATAAAAAAATCCGGGTGTTAATTTTTACACCCGGATTTTTTTATCTGTCTTCCATTTTAATATATTCTCTTGAATTTCTGCATAGGCTCTTGTACGCCGGACGGATTATTTTCCCTCCGGAAATTATTTCCTCTATTCTGTGAGCACACCAACCCGCTGTACGGGAGATAGCAAATAGAGGTGTGTATATTTCAGGCGGAATTTTAAGCATTTTGTACACAAATCCGGAATAGAAGTCAACATTTACGCATATGGTCTTTTTCTGTTGCTTGAGTTCTTTGTAAACCTGAGGGCCAAGTTCTTCTATGAGTTCGTAAAGCTTATACTCCTCCATATACCCGAGACGCTCTGCCATAGACTGGGCATTTTTCTTAAGAATAACTGCTCTTGGGTCAGACAGGGTATATACAGCGTGTCCCATTCCGTATATAAGTCCGCTGCCGTCGTGAGCTTCCTTGTTTACAATCTTGCAAAGATAGTTGTACACTTCGTCACGGCTTTCCCAGTTTTTAACATTTTTTTGTATGTCTGCCATCATACTCATAACCTTGGCATTTGCACCACCGTGTTTGGGGCCTTTGAGGGCACTTATAGCACTTCCTATTGCACTGTATGTATCTGTGCCCGAGGAAGACAGCACCCGGCAGGCGAAAGTAGAGTTATTGCCGCCTCCGTGTTCTGCGTGAAGCATAAGGGTTGTGTCAAGTATGCGTGCATCTTCTTCTGTAAATTCTTTGTTTTTAGATAACATACGGAGTATATTTTCCGCAATGGATAGTTCATCTTTTGGTCTGTGAAGAATGAGACTTTTCTGATCAAAATAATGTCTTTTTGCACTGTATGCATTGGCAGCGATTATAGGAAGTCGAGCCATAATTTTGATTGACTGTGTTATTACATTTTCTATTGAACAGTCATCGGGATTTTTGTCATAAGAATAAAGAGTGAGGACACTTCTTGCAAGCTTGTTCATTATGTCCTTACTCGGATTTTTAAGAATCATATCCTCGGTAAAGAACATAGGAAGTTCACGGCTCATTGCCAGAAACGAACAGAATTCTGTCAATTCATCCTTTGTTGGCAGTGTTCCGAAAAGAAGCAGATACATAACTTCTTCAAAACCAAAGCGGTTGTTTATACCAAATGATTTTGTAAGATCTTCAATGTTATATCCACGGTACGAAAGCTGGCCGTGAATAGGTGTCTTCTCGCTTTCACTTACAACGTAACCGTGTACCTCGCTTATATTTGTAAGACCGGCAAGAACACCGGAACCGTCCATATTTCTGAGACCGCGTTTCACCTGATAGGTGAGATATTCATCTTTGTCTATACGATAGAACTGAGTAACTTCTTCATGTTTGTTGGAAAAATTACTTATAGTATCTCGTTCAAATTTCGCACTCATAAATATAACCTCCTGTATAAATAATATAACATAATTATATCACAATTTTAAACAGGTTACAAGTAATTGTCTTCAAAGCACATAAAATTCAACAAAAATCCATATAATGTATAGATTTATAATGGCATTTTTAGATAATTTTAACATCGAAGGAGATTCGTTTTGAAATATTTTTTTGTTTGGCTTGCATTTTTTGCATGTTTGACTATCCTCGTACCTCTTGGGATAAATATGTCAGCTGTTCCGGAAAAGACGGCTGATTTAACGGAAAAAAACAGTAGCCGGATAAAGGTGTATTTTTCAGAAAATGACAGTGTTGTTACAATGGATGCAGAAGAATACATACAGGGTGTCCTTATGGCTGAAATGCCCGCAGAATTTGAACTTGAAGCACTTAAGGCGCAAGCGGTGGCAGCAAGAACATATATGGCGGAAAAGATGACACACTCCACAGAAAATACTCATCCTGATGGTGCGGATGTATGCACGGATTTTGCCCATTGCCAGGCATTTATTTCTGTAGAAGATGCCAAAACCAAATGGGGCAAAAATGCAAGTTTGTATCTTAAAAAATGCAAAAAAGCTGTTGCGGAGACAGAAGGAATTATTGCAGTATTCAATAATGAACCCATAAAGGCAGTTTTTCATTCGGTATCCGGAGGAAAAACAGAAAACGCATCTGATGTCTGGGGTGAGGCGGTTTCTTATCTTGTCAGCACTCAAAGTCCCGGAGAGGAAGAAGCACCCAAGTATCAAAGCCGTGTGGAGGTTGATATCGAGAAATACCGCACTCTTGCAAGAGATAACTGGGATGCAGATACAACCGCCAACATAATAAGCAATATCGTTCGCAGTGATGCAGGCGGAGTTATTACAGCTCAGGTTGGAGACAAAACTGTAAAAGGTACGGATATAAGGCAAGTGTTTGGACTTAATTCCACCGTTTTTGAAGTTGTTTCGGACGAAAATACTGTAGTTTTTGATGTAACAGGCTACGGGCACAGAGTGGGGATGAGCCAGTACGGAGCCAATTATTATGCCAAGGAGGGACTTGGCTACAAGCAAATCCTCAGGAAATATTATTCCGGAATAGAGTTTGCAGATATGAATAAAAAAGCCACATAATGTCAATTATAAATCCGAAGGGAATGAGGATTTATGAAAAAACAGTATGTTGACAGATATACCGATAAAAAGGATTTTAAAGAGAAGATGGGGATGGCGGGTGTTGTTGGAATATGTATTCTCGCATTTGCTGTTACCGTGGTTGCAGGAACCTTGCTTTTAAGCGGAGAAAACACGGACGATAATGACAAAGTTACGGTGAGCACCGCACAAGAGGACATAAAGGTTGTAACCGATGAAACTGAGAATCCTGAGCCTGTCCCCTTGGACACTGAGAAAGAGGATGAATCAAAGTTTCTTGCACCTTGCACCGGTGAAATGCTAAAGGAATATTCTGTGGAAATGCCAATATATTCCGAAACTCTTGATGATTGGAGAATTCACGAGGGGGTTGACATTGCCGCTCCATTAGGTACGCCGGTGTGTGCCTGTGCCGATGGGACTGTCAAGGATAAATACAACGACTTCCGATACGGTGCTACAATCTCCATAGAACATGACGGCGGCTTTACCACTATCTATTCCAATCTGGAAAATACAGATGCGGTAAATATAGGTCAGGCAGTGCTTGCAGGAGAAGTAATAGGAAAAATAGGGGATACCACTCTTTTTGAAACAGTGGCAGATACCCATATCCATGTGGAAGTACTTTCGGAAGGAGCCCATGTAAATCCCTTGAATTACTTCTCTTTGGAATAGAAAAAGCAGTCGGTTACCTTTTGGTGCCGGCTGTTTTTGTATTGTTGAAATTGCTTCTGTTGTGTGGTATAATAAAGTTTACTTCGTAAGTGAAGTTTCGCTTGACGGCGAAGTGGCAAACTTAACTTCACTTTTGTGTTAGCAAAAACTTCACTGCGGTATAGCAACTTTATTTTGAACTTTAGTTCAAAACTTCACCCAACACACAAGGAGAAAAGATTTATGAAAGACTCGGAACTTCGCACAAGGGACTGTAAAAAATGTAAGCAAACTACACTTTAACTAATGGGAGGTATTGGAATGTTATACGATTTTACTTATTATAACCCCACAAAAATATATTTTGGAAAGGATGCTATGGGGAATCTCTCCGCAGAATTAAATAATTACGGAAAAAATATTCTGCTTCTTTACGGGAAAAACTCTATAAAAAAAATCGGTCTTTATGATGAGGTTACAAAGATATTGAAAGAATGTGGTAAAAATATTGTTGAGCTTTCGGGAATCAAACCTAACCCTGCATATAGTCAGGTACTTGAGGGAGCAAGGCTTGTTCGCGAAAATAAGATTAACCTGATTTTAGCAGTTGGCGGAGGCTCGGTTATCGACTGTGCAAAGGCAATATCTGTTTCCGCTTACGCAAAAGGCGATGCCTGGCAGAGATACTGGATTGATTTTGAGGAGGTTGACAACGATATAGTTCCCGTAGGCACAATTCTTACCATGGCAGGTACCGCATCGGAAATGAATGGCGGCAGTGTAATTACCAATGAGGATGTGACAATAAAGACGGGCAGGGTATACGGACCTGAGGTTAATCCTAAGTTTTCTATCCTTAATCCGGAGTTCACTTATACCGTACCCAAAATGCAGATGGTAAGCGGCATTTTTGATGTGATGAGCCATCTTATGGAACAGTATTTTTCAGGTGATGATGATAATACAACCGATTATATCATCGAGGCAGTTATGACATCACTTATCAACAGTTCAAAAAAAGCCATCAAAGATGCCGAAGACTATGAAGCACGCAGTAATATTATGTGGTGTGCAACACTTGGGTTAAATAACGTAACCGGTCTTTCAAAAACACAGGATTGGGAAGTGCATAATATTGAGCATCAGCTCGGTGCATACACCGATTGTCCTCACGGTTTGGGACTTGCAGTAATTTCTATGCCGTACTACAGGTATATCTATAAAAGCGGTATAGATAAGTTTGTACGGTTCGCCAAAAATGTCTGGGGAGTAAATGCCGATGGAAAAACTAAGGACGAGATTGCTCTTGAGGGTATTGCTTGTCTTGAAAACTTTGCAAAAGAGCTTGGCATCCCGCTTACACTTCGTGAGCTTGGTGCAACAGAAGATATGCTTTCAAAAATTGCTGAAACCACCTACGAAGGCGGCGGATATAAATATATGACACACGATGATATACTGAATGTTCTTAAAGAATGTTTTTAATGGATGAGTAAGATGATGGATGTGCTGACTTGGTTATCAGAAAAAATATCGGTGAAGTTATGGAGAAAGTATATTATTTTGTTGTAAGTGCGATATAATTTTACCGTCAAGCTAAATTTTGCAACAAGTTGCAAAGCGAAATTATCTCACTTCGTTTGATAGCTAAATTAAATTCGCTTTTAGCGTGCATAGCACATTTAGCTGTCGCAGGCAGTTTAGCTCGCCGTCAGGCGAATTTAGCTGAAAACGGGATAGAATTCACTGACAGTAAATATGGTAATATTTCCGAGTATTTTAACGATGAATGAGGCGAAATTTATATTTTAAAACCGTCTTTAGTGTTGGTCGTTAAGGCTTACGCGTCACGAGTGTTCAAATCTCACAATTAACGCACAAAAAAAGCACCGACAAAAATCGATGCTTTTTTTCTGGCGGAGTTGGAGGGATTTCCCCTTCGGGGCCTCTTGCAATAGGCGATTCATAATTCGCCTGATAAATCAGGCTCTTATTCATCGATTGCTGCGCCTTCTGCGAACTCGCTGTATCCGCCCCCGGCGGCGCTCGTTCTCGAAGCCCACGAGCCGCTACGCGTCACGAGTGTTCAAATCCCACAATTAACGCACAAAAAAAGCACCGACAAAAAATCGATGCTTTTTTTCTGGCGGAGTTGGAGGGATTTGAACCCTCGTGCCGCTCATCACGGCAACACGATTTCCAATCGTGCTCGTTATGACCACTTCGATACAACTCCATATAGAGGTCGGTGTATGCCATTTGTACACCGACTTAGATATTATATCAGCTTTTTGTACTTTAGTCAATACTTTTTTAAAAAAAATTTGACTTATTCTTCCAAATCCACAAAGGAAAGAGGGTCCATTCTTTCTCCTGTATCTGTATCAATCACCTCAAAATGCAGGTGAGGACCTGTGCTTCTTCCGGTATTGCCGAGAGTTGCAACTACATCGCCTTGACTCACTTTATCGCCCTCCGACACACATATTTTATTGCAATGTGCATACATAGTTGTGTAACCTGTCGGATGTTCTATTTTGACCAGGTTTCCGTATCCTCCGTCATCCCATCCTGCATATACAACAGTACCTCCATCAGCAGCTTTAATGTCAGAATCAACAGGACCGCTTATGTCAATACCGTTATGTTTTCTGCCCCATCTGGAACCAAATCGGGAGGTGAGAACACCGTTATATGGATTTTTGAATCCACCGGATGACCTTCCTTTGGGGTTTTCACGAGTACCGAGCATTACAACTTCAGTCACAGAATCACGAAATTGTGTGTCGGTTACCTTTTCACAAATATTGATACCGTTTACCGAGTAGCGAGTTTTTTTTGTTTTCTTAAATCCGTCAACACCAATAGTCTTAATTTTTCTTTCTCCACGATATTCCGATTCATTCGTTTCAAACTTAACACTGTGTTTTATCACTGTATTTTCAGTATATTCTTCCTCCGAAAGTACACGAATATACGGAATGTCGGACATTATAAAAACTTTGGTGGATTTGCCTTCTTTGTAATCTGAATTGAACTTACGGAAAGCTTCTTCCGTGATGCAATATGTAGTCAGCAAGTCTTCCAATTCAGAATTTTTTTCTATTTCCACATTTTCGGCAAATTCATAGCTGCGACAGAGCATTTTGTATGCAATATCACCGGATTTAATGATACCGTAGGGCACCAGCTCGTGCTCAAAAGTGACTTTGTCCAATATTTTGTAGGAGTCACAACCCTTTGTTGAATTTCGTATAAATTTATCGTAGGCTTCTTTTCTTTCTTTTGCAGTTTTGAATGCGGCAACCGTTTTGTTCCCGGACTTAACGGTATATGCCATCTCCAGATACGGGCAATAGCTCTTAAGCTTTTCACCAAGTGTCTGAGTGTCGGTAAAAGCTTTGCCCCAAATAATCTTTGGCGTGGTAACAGGTTCAACGGTAACAGCTTTCATTCCTCCAAGATATGGTGAAAGCTCTTCGTTGATATCATTTATGAGGCTGTACACATAATCACGGGAGGGTGCCGTTCCTATTACCTTACCGTTTACTATGACGTCACAGCCAAATTCCGTTGTTAGTAATAAAGCAGATAGAAGAATTACCGGAGCAATACCACTGCATATAACAAATGACTTCTTTTTGAGCCATTGACAGAAGCCTGTCAATTTTCCTCTTAATAGCATTTTGTCACCTCATGGTCTGTCTTTTATGTTCTATGGGTTTATTGTGCGTCACGGCAACACACGATTTGATATTTTAGCATAACATTTTGCAAAAATCAAGAAAATTTTGTAGACTAATTGTAAACTTTTTATTAATCCTCCCAAAAGAAAAAAGCCAAAAGATATTTTTGACTTTTTCTAAAAGATGTGTTATTATGTTTTTAATACAAATGAAAGGGCGTAAGTAATATGAATATACGTCAATCCGCAGAAAATTATCTGGAAACAATTTTTATGTTAAAGCAACGCAAAGGTTTTGTGCGTTCAATAGATATTGCAAATGAACTAGGTTTTTCAAAAGCCAGTGTATCTGTCGCTATGAAAGCACTGAGAGAATCGGGATATGTTACAGTGGATTCCGATGGGGGAGTCTCTCTTACAGTTGAAGGTCAAAAGATTGCCGACACAATGTACGAAAGACACGAATTGATTGCAAATGTTTTGATGTTTTTTGGAGTTTCCAAAGAAACCGCCTACGAGGACAGTTGCAAAATAGAGCACGTGATAAGTGATGAAACAATAACAAAAATCAAAGAATTCCTTGAGTCAAAAAATGATGATTTCAGCGTTTAACATTTATGAGCTTTATAGCTTCGGATACGGTTGTTACCGGAATAATCTCTATTCCATTTACTTCTTTTAATTCATCTGCATTTTCTTTTGGAACAATGCATTTTTCAAAGCCGAGCTTCTTTGCCTCGGCTATTCTTTTTGCCGCAAAGCTCACAGAGCGTACTTCACCGGTGAGACCTACTTCACCTAAAATGAGAGTTTTGGCATCAATCACAAAGTTTTTGTAATTTGATGCTATGGCAGTAATAACAGCAAGATCAGTGGCTGTTTCTGTAAGACGCAGACCTCCCACAACATTTATGTATACATCCTGAGACTGCATAGAGTAGCCAAGTCTTTTCTCCAGAATAGCAGTGAGCATTGTGACTCTGCTATGATCTACACCTGTCGCCATACGCTTAGCTATGGCAAAACTCGTTGTGGCAGAAAGTGCCTGAATCTCTGCAAGGACAGGTCTGGAACCCTCTACAACGCAAACAATTGCCGAACCGGGTGCATCGTCAGGTCTTCCTGAGAGCATCATGGCGGAAGGGTTGGGCACTTCCTTGAGCCCCGTATCTTTCATTTCGAAAACGCCAATTTCGTTAGTGGAACCAAAACGGTTTTTTACAGTACGCAGAATTCTGTAGTTTTGCTGTCTTTCCCCTTCAAAATACAAGACACAATCTACCATATGCTCTAAAACTCTCGGCCCTGCAATATTTCCGTCTTTTGTAACATGTCCCACGATAAATATAGCTGTGTTGGTTTCCTTGGCAAGCCTCATCAGAAAATGTGTGGTCTCTCTTACCTGTGCAACACTTCCGGGTGCAGAAGATACCTCTTCGTTATACATTGTTTGTATGGAGTCTACAATCATTACAGTGGGTTTAAGCTTTTCTGCATGATACATAACATTTGCAAGATTAGTTTCTGCCAGCAGCTTCATATTTCTGCCGGAAACGCCAAGCCTTGCGGCACGTAGTTTTATTTGTTGACAGGATTCTTCCCCGGATACATAGAGAACATCATTATTGTCACCAAGAAATTCGCATATCTGTAAAAGCAATGTGGATTTTCCTATGCCCGGATCTCCGCCAACGAGAATCATAGAACCACGAACAATTCCACCACCGAGAACCCTGTCAAGCTCAGCATTTCCTGTAGGTAGACGCTCCCCTTGAGTTTCGCTTATTTCATCAAGAGTTACCGGAGCAGACCTGACATTTTCCGCTTTAGCAGGGGAGTCATATCTTCCCTTAGGTGCAGGGATTTCCTCTGCAAATGTATTCCACCCATTGCAGGATGGACATTTGCCAAGCCACTTAATACTTTCAAATCCACATTCATTACACACAAATTTTGTATTTGTCTTCATATGTAACCAACTCCAAAAATCATTATAGATATACTTTACTACATTTTGATAATAAAGTCCAGTAATTTTTGGAGCTTGGCAGATTGTTACTTCATATTTTCGTTGGGTATCATATCATCAACAGTATCTCTTACAGCATTCATTCCGTCGTCAATTGCATTACCAACGGAATCCATTCCATCTTTGATGTCACTGCCGATGCTGTCATCTCTTTCTGTATCATTTATGCTTCTGTCTTTGTCAATATCACGATCGTCAATTATGTCATCCGTGGTATCTTTTCCGCCGTCACCGATGTCGTCTGTCTGAATGTTTCCTCTGTCTCCTGCTTCACCATCATCCGTGCCGCAGCCTACAAAGCAAACCATACAAAACGTAAGAACGAGAACTACAAGATACATTGATATTTTTTTCATTGTCATTTTCCTTTCCGGTTATAACACCAAACATATTATTAGTCTTTTCGGCACAATTATTCAACAAAGCAAAAATCCCCAAATTCGAGCCTATAATGACTTGAATTTCGGGATTTTTTGCTTCAATTACTTATTTAGAAAATTCTTATTTTATAGAATTTTCATAGGATTCGATCATCTTCTTACAGATGATGCCAGAACGCCGACCAT
>JAZPXS010000051.1:0-3301 GCA_045543775.1 Clostridia bacterium | reverse complement strand
TCTGGTATGCAGTAAGGTTTTCAAGGTCTGTCTCTTTATCAGGAATACCTCCGCACAAAAAAGTTTCTGTTGATCCGTTATCTGCTGATATCGTTATGTGAGAAAACAAAACTGCCATTCTACATTCCTCCCATCAGCATTCCGCCATCTTCTTCAATATCCTGTTCCTCTTCAGGAAGCATTTCAGCCTCCTGCACTTTACCCATCGCTTTAAGAGCGACATCTTCCATTCTTGCCTGCAGGTGGCTTTCAATCTCCGCTTTTGCCTCGGTAACTGTTTTATCCATCTGCTCATTAAACATTGAATACATATACGGATAGTTTGAACCTAACTGCATCGTAACTGCATTAAGGGTTGACAATATTTGCTCTTTATCCGCCTTTGTAAATGTTCTTTTGTTTTGTATCAGTTCTTCAACTGCTTTCGTAGTTTCTTTCAGCTTTTTGGTAAGGTCCTGCATCTCTTCTCTGAATTCGTTGCTGAACTGCTCTCTTTTATCAACGAAAGGACACGGTTCTATGTACTCACCGTTTAGTTTTGTTAAGGTTACTGGAACACCTGCACCCATATTAAGAGAGGTTATTGCCTGTGCAAATTGGGATTGACTCATTGCAATCTCAATATACGGCAGATTCTCTGCATAGTATCTGTCATAATTAAGATCCCTATCCATAAATGCAGGGCTTATACGAAGGTTTATGATATCGTGATGTTTGATGGAACTTCCAAACAATGCAACCTTACCGCTGCTTTGGCTTCTGCCAATATACAGATTTGCAAAGCTTGGATGCTTAACTCTTTCTGACATTTTCATTCACCTCCTATTTAATTCTCAAAGTCTGTCCTTTGTATGAATACACATTCTGATTTCGCTTGTGCTTCATCGAATTATTTACATACGGTTCTTTTCTTCTGTTTTTCCTTTCCTTATATCCATTAACACCATACTGCTGAATAAACTTTGCATTGATAATTAAAAACAGGACCTTATCATCAAGGATTCCTTCTTCAAACAAATCCTCTTCGCAAAGTCCTGATTCCATCCCTGCTATCATCTTAACAGCATGATAAAGATTGTACTTTTCTACTCCTTCGCCATGTTCATAGATACTCGGTAAAACATAAAGCGGATTAGATACATAGTTTGCCAAGATAGTTTCAAACTGTCGGTGTGTACTTAACAAATAGATAATTGCCATAGATGTAAAATCTTTTTCGTTTGTATTCTTTATCCATTTGCTATACATTCTCCAAAACATATCTCTATGTTCCTCGTTGCAAAAGACAAACTCGTCAAACAAAAATCTGTCTATTGTTCGTGTAACTCTTTTGCTGATTTCTCCGTAACCGTATTCTCGCATAAAGTCTCTAAGCAGACCGATGTATTGAGACTTGAATCTCTTTTCTTCTCTTTCACATCGTGCCATATTCGGAGTCTGTTGCATCATACATTCATACATAAACAATTCTGTCCCGGACATGAATTTAGTCGCCATCAGTTTTTCTCAGCTTGCTTATTCAAACCGGGCAAACGAGGGTTCATATCATACGCAAGCTGTGTAAGGATTCTATAACCCTTGATAGTCTCGATGAGATATAATTCAAGGGTATCCATTGCACCCTCAAAGGTCTCAAGTAAGCCTTCTATATTGAGGGGATTAATTATCAACGCTGCATTCCAAACCTTGAAATCATCGCTGTCAAATCCTGCGGAAAGCATTGTATCCTTTATGTCTTCTGTAAGTGAATCAAGGAACTTATCAACATCATTGATTGAATTCAAAAGACCAATCATTAAATCATCGCCATTTTTAACAAGTGTTGAAATCTCAGTTTCTTCTACATCTGTAACAATGGATAATTCCTCTACATAAAATTTGAATTTACGAACTCTATCCTGCATTGTGTACAGGATATCAATATTTCTAATCATCATTTTTCCTCCTACATACTCATATTTGGTCCTTCAGTGGTCTCGTAGTCGAACCATTCGTCACATTCTTCAGCAGACCAATTTCCTGCTAAAGCCTGCGAAAAATCAGCAAGTCTTTGTTCATCAACACCACTGCACTCAATTTGTATTCCATAGTAACCGTTATAGATTTCAGTTACTTTTGCATTTAAGACATCAGACCACGCTTTCCTTCCTTCGCTTGTAAGCATTGAATCCGATAAATCTTCCACTGTGGCAAGGTCAATTTCAGCCTCATCATGTACTAAGTGAACAGACGAAAGTTTCACACTCTGTATTAAATCTCCAAGTGTAAGATTTGAAAGAGTCTGACTTAATGGCACTTTTACGAATGAGTTTCCTTCTGTTGCTACATCTGGCAGGAATGTCCCCATCAGTTCCGGCGCCACAAAAAGTTTTTCACCGTCTTTACCTTCGAAGTACATGTTTTCTTCTGTTACTCTAAAGGTGTACATCTTTCCGTTGTTCTCATACTTATCACCATTGATGTAATAATTACGAGCTTCGGGTAATGTTTTCTTAGCAATTTCCTCAACAGTTTCATTCAATTTACCGTGTTCATCACGAAATCTTCGGCTGTTAAGGAACTGCGGTTCCTGAAACCTCTTATCATAACAGTAAATATAAAAGTCGTAATTGCCGTCATCACATATAGCACGAATATCATATTCATATCCATCCGTCTCAACGAATACTCCGTATGAGGTGCTTTCTTTGGAATCAATTTTGGCATTGGGATTTCCATAGACTACACTCCGCATATACATTCTGTCGGTCAGCATTCTTTCTCTTAGGAATTCCATTACTTTGTTAAGGTCTTCCTTGAACACTTCATTGTTAAGTTTACCTTTATTTTCAAACCAACTATGATGAAAACTGTTTCCGCCTGAGCCAAAATCTCCTCGGATATATCCGATTAAACCTGTGGTTTCTCGCTCGACTTTGTTGGAATAAAAATTATCTTTGCGATTATGATAAAAGTTGAATTTGAGCATTCTCGCTTATCTCTCCTTCCGCAATTTTCTTATATATATCGTCATCTCTTATCTCTCGATGAACAATATCAAGCATTATACTTACTACTGCATCTGACTTGAACTTGACTTCATTATTATCATACGGATCTGTTCTCACAGCATTTGAAAGCATATCTACATACTCTACAATTGCAATTCCATGTGTGTCATGCAATTCTTCCAAGTCGTTGATGCTGATGAGCTTTACCTCATCTCTGATTCTGTTTGCAGTATCAATGTTATCCTGAATTATCTTCCCCTTATCCTCAAATTCAGGTGAATAAAACAAGCTCTTTCTGAACAAGTCGGATC
>JAZPXS010000050.1:0-5561 GCA_045543775.1 Clostridia bacterium | reverse complement strand
TGCTGTTGTACTGCATATATTCCGTATTATCGAAATCCACAAAGAAGTTGTGATCACACGGATTCAAACCATATACATTTCTGTTATAGCAGTGTGCATTCCAATCCGATGGATTAAGTGTTCCACACGCATTGCAGACTGACTTTGTCCAGTGATAACCAGTATACTTTGCATCCACACCCGGAGTGCCATCGTCAAGGTTATAATACTCATCACCGTCTGCATTTGCACCGTCTGAGTATTTCACGCCTCTGTTTGCTGCTGTTCCACCGCTACGGGTGTATTCAGGAACACGGTATGTTAATACGGTTGTATCTTTTCCGCATTCGTAACAACGCTGTGTTTCGTATGTGGTTGTTGCGTTCATGTCAAGCTCGTTTGTTCTGCCGTTTGCAGTGAGCCAACTGTCTGCCGGATCAACATATTCGTTATCCTGTGCAGCAAAGGTTGTCGGCACCATGCCGATAATCATCATACATACAATAAGCAAAGAAACTACGGATTTAAATCTTGAATTATGCTTTGTTTTCATTATTTTCTTACCTCCTAATAATTTATCCTAAATTAATATCGTTATTTTGAGATGTTTCCTGTGCTTGCATCTCTTCAAGCTTTTCTCTTGCCCAATCCGGCAAGTATTCATCTTTTATGACACCTAAGACCTGATGTCTGTCCCATCTGCCTCTGTCATCGTCTATAAGGCAGGTCGCATATACTGCTCTGCCTATAGCGGTCGGACTGCACCCGAAACCGCCTGTAGCAATCCAGAGTTGATTTTCAGGGGACCAATACTCTTCCTTCAGGTGTTTGTGGCTTACTACCACTACCTTGTCTTCCAAATCTCCCATTTCCTCTTCACAATGCTCTCTTGTAAAGAGGTTGAGTTTGTTAAACTCCTTAAGAGCATGCTTTGCAAGTAAATCAACAATGCCGGGATTGATTTGAGTAATGAGACATTCTCTCAGTTCCTCATCATCTTTGATCCCGGCATTGAATTTTGCAGCCCACTCTTTAATTTCTGCGGAGATTCTTCCGTCATTATCGTGTGTTCTGACAGTGACAGCATACATATTCATCACTCGCTCATAACCGAACTTGTCGATGAGTTTTCGAGTGTAACTGCCATCACTGTCCACACAATTATCTTTGTAGGCATTGGCATGGAAGCCTGTTTCTTCATCCTGAATATAGTCTCGGCATCTTCGGTTTTCATACTGACTCTCATTGTACAAGTCCATATCATTGTCTGTCCTTGCACGTTCTAAAGAGTACCTGTAAAACTGAACCGCCATTGGCTATTCACCTCACATGCTCATTTCCGGCCCTGCCTCGGTCTGTTCTTCCTGATCCTCGGACATCTCTTCACCGTTCTCATCTGCTTTAGGTGCATCTGACTGTTTCTGAGATTTCTTACTTCCGGATTTTTTGCCATTTTTACCTTCTTCATTGGTCTGCTCCTCCTGCTGAGTCAATTTCTGTTCATATGCTTCAAGTACTGCACTGTGAAGAGCTTCTCTGCCCTCTGCAGTAATCGGGAAGCAAATATCCTCATAGTTCTCGCCAACCTTACGGGAAGGCATTGATACGAAGGGACCATTTTCACCCTCGTAAATTCTGAGTCCTTTTACAACGAACTCCTCATTGATGGAAACTGAGGCTACGCCTTTCAAGCTTCCGGGTTTTGTCATTAAAGTTACATTAGCTTTGTAATCCATAAATCTTGTTCCTCCTTTTATATAATTGATCATCCAAGAGCTTAATTCGCTCTCCTATTGCTTGTACGACCGTAACTGTTACGGCGTTTCCTGCTTGTTTATATAGTTGATTGTCTGAGTTCAGTTCAAGCATGCGGTCTATCTGTTCGTCTGCAAATCCCTGTAATCTTAGGCACTCTTTCGGCATAAGCTTACGGATTCTGCATCCCATTAAGATACCGTGTATATCGCATGCGGTCAGGGTGAACATCGGACAACCATCTGGTCTGAATCTTTGACCTTGTTGCCTTTTATGTAGTCTGTTCGGAGTCAGACATGGCATATAACACTCTAATATGGCTGAGTTTTCTCCTCTGCGATTTGTTATCCCACTGTTGTATCTGCTTTTAATGCATCTTGCCAAGCAAGTGATACACGGGTTTTCATTCATGTCTATATACATGCCTGTTTTTCCGCCCTGACCGCCTGCATTGGCTGCTAGTGTACAACTGAGACAATCTATGTCGTACACTCTTTGTCCTTGATTTCCTCCAATGACTTGCTTAAGAGTCTGTGGGTTGCACTCTGTGAAAGGTAGTACTTTTCCGGCGCATCGGATATCACGATATCCGAAAGCGTACACTCTTTTTCTGGATTGGGGAACAGCGAAATCTGCGCTGTTAAGCACTTGCCATTCAATACCATACCCCAATTCATCCAACGTTCGCAGGATTGTAAGGAATGTTTGCCCTTTGTTATGACTAAGCAGTCCGGGAACATTTTCAAGAAGAAAATATTTAGGCTGCCTTTCTTTAAGAACTTTTGCAATTTCGAAGAAGAGAGTACCTCTTGAATCTTCGAAACCTCCTCGCTTTCCGGCGACCGAAAATGACTGGCACGGAAACCCAGCACAAAGGAGATCAAACTCCGGGATATTCTTTGGGTTAATTTTCGTAGCGTCATCAAAAAAAACCTCACCTTCAGTATCAAAAATGGCATTGTAGCTTCTGTTTGCAAACGGATCTATTTCGCAGTGACCAATGCACTTGTATCCGCCGACTCTTTCAAGTCCTGCTCTGAAACCGCCAATGCCTGAAAACATATCGAAAAATCTAATCACTGTTTTCATCGCTCCAATCAGGTGACTAAAGCTCATCGACACTTCATGAAGGTATTAAATTTTTATGATTCGTTATTCTTACTTTCCGCCGTTGATATTAGCCGATTCACCTTCAGTACACATTTGTAATCTTTTTTGTACTGCTGCTTGCATGTTCATCAACGACTCCTTGCTGTAGCCAACAAGAAGCTCATCAGCTTCATTTTCAGTAAGGTTTACACCTACATCAAATTCCTGCAGGTATTTTCCTTTATCAACCATCGGTGTTATAATCAGCCTCACACCATCGAAAACGATCTTGATATAAGTGTTATCACTTATTTTCCTCAAGAGTTCTCGGAATAAAAACGGTAGTGTGATTCGGCCTCTTGTACCTGTAGTCCTGTAAATAATTAAACTCATAAAAATCATCCTCTCCGAATAGACATAATTGTTTAGGTTCGTTTTTTCTTCTTTCGTTTATATCGTAGTTGGCGATTAAAAGCTCCTTGAACTGACTGCCGGAGTCATATCTGTGAGCGAGAGGATTTGCACGAGTGTGTTCAACGATTGTATAGTCCTTGTATAGTTCTTTGATAAATTCACAATCATTGTATGACAGAAGAAATTTACCTTTTATTTCGCTTAAGGTTTTAAACAGTCTGATGTGGTTTTCTTTCGGGAAGTCAACCATGTAATGTCCCTCCGTTTCTACATATGGTGGATCGAGGTAGAAGAACGATTCGAGTCTGTCATATTGTTTGATCAGACCTTCAAAGTCCTTGTTCTCGATTACGGTTTCTCTCAATCTGAAAGCAGCCGCAGATAGAAGCTCCAATGTACTCGAAAGGTTTACAGGCTGTCCGCCGAAGCTCTTTCCGGCACTTCCATAGCTGTATCTAATCAACTTATAGAAGGTAGCCGCCCTTTCTACATCGTAAAGTTTTACCTTTTCGCTCAAAATGTGTTTAATTTCTTCTTCATCTCGTTTGTCAAAATACTCCTCTGCTATTTGCATTTCTTCCTTCTGGTATGGGTATTTTGGTTCGTCACCGTTTAGGAAGTCCAGCAGTATGTTAAAGTCCTGCCTACTGTGAAGCGGAAAAAACTTTAAGGTTTTAAGTAACGCTAGCGGTCGTTCCTTGATACATCTGAACATGTTTACAAGGTCGCCGTTGAAATCGTTATATACCTCAAACTTTTCTTTCTGTTTCGCAAAGAGGATTGATGCACCTCCGCCGAATACCTCTATGTACCTACGGTACTGCAGAGGGAACGACTTTAAGATTATCTCTCTCATTGCTCTTTTTCCGCCTACATATGGAATCGGGCTGTTCTGATATTTAGCTATCTCAAACACCTCCGATTTGGCATAAATTTAGGCGGTTGCATTACACAACCGCCGGTTCACTACGATATTTATGCCTTGGGTGCATCGCGCACCAGGTTGCCACATTTCTTTTTCATAGCAATCTGCTCCTTTCTGCCTTATTTCAGGCACAAAAAAAGAGGCGGTCAATTCGTGTGTTTAAGTTCACACAAACTGACCGCCTCAGTTTTGTTTTATTGTTAAGCCCATTCTATATCAAAATATGCTTCAAATCCATCATTGCCTTTTGTTTTCAAAACGAGTCCTTCGTCTACGAAGACATGCTCATATCTCGACAAAATATCTTTAGCTAACTTTTTGGGATCTTCATTGGTTGGGAACACATCACTTTTTATCGGTTCAAGTGATTCAAGTGATGTTTCAGAGCAGATGCCAGGATAGAACCTATATAATCCATGTGTATAATATGTCTCCAAAAATCGTCTGGCACTGTATTCTTCTCTTTTCTTTTCACTTAATATTTTGAGTTTACATCTCAGAGCATTATTGTCTTCAATCCCTGCCCAAATTTCAGCACAATAATTAATTTCCCTAACACTATCACCTACTACCATTGTTATAGGAAATTCTGACATATGTGTCCTTTCTACTCTTATAATAAATCCCTTGTGTCCCATCCTATGTAATGCACGGGTTATGCTGTAATCTGTCGTAGGGAGATTGATTGTAAGCTTTGGAATCTCATCACATTTCTTGTTATATGCCTCAAAATCAATCAGTGCTACCCTTGCAACATCACGCATTCTGTCATCCTCAACATCAGAATCCATTGATATACCATTATAAAAATCTGCGTCATCACCATCGCGTAAGCCGGGTATCCGTATTGCATAATAATGTCTGTTTACAAACTTTCCCTTCTTGTTTTTTCGTGCGTCATGCAAAGCTTCAATCATAGACATCTTTTCATATTCAGGGTAGTCCTCTTTTAGCAGTCTGTATGCCTCTTCATCGCCTGATACCAAATGGAAATCATAAAGGACAGAATCAAATGCCAAATTGAGAAAGTCCTTGTTTGTTGTTGGAATAACAGAATACATAAGACTTATAAATCTATCTTCAAAATTTCCTTTCTCAAGCTCGTAAAAGAAAGCAAAGTAGTTCAATTCATCTACCGTTAGTTTTCGGTAAATTATCTCCCTGTTAAGTTCTCTACTTCTGGTATCCACCGAGACAATCTCATGGGCAAAATTATTCTCATCGTTTAGTCCGAATTCCATAAGGAACACATCTAACTCTCTCTCTTCTTTAGGCAACGATAAAATCTTTACCTGACCGTTTGATAAATTCTTAATTTCACAAATCATCAATTTTCCTCATTTCTGTTTTATATTGAATTCATATTCATTCCCTGTGTTTGTTCTTCAATTCCCTTTGC
>JAZPXS010000049.1:0-3809 GCA_045543775.1 Clostridia bacterium | reverse complement strand
GTTGTTATTATTGATGAACCGCAGAGTGTTGATAATACCGATAATGCTAAGAAGGCGATTGCCTCTCTTAATCCCTTATTTGTTTTACGTTATTCTGCAACCCACAGAGAAAAGATTAATTTGTTATACCGCTTAACCCCTGTTGACGCATATCAAATGGGGCTTGTTAAGCAAATTTCGGTATCATCCAATCAGGTTGCAGGCGGATTTAATCAGCCTTACGTTAAGTTGTTATCGGTATCCAACGAAAAAGGATTCAAAGCAAAAATTGAAATTGACGTTAAGAATAAAGATGGCGTTGTTGCCAGAAAAACCGTTCAGGTTAAGCCCGGCGATGATTTGTATTTAGTTTCGGGCGAACGTGATTTATATGAAGGATATACCATTGCGGGCATTGACTGTACACCCGATTGGGAGCATATTGAATTTGGTAATACCGAAGAAGTAGCTCTTGGCAAGGCTATCGGTGATATTGATGAAGATATTGTTAAGCGTGCGCAGATTCGCCGCACAATTGAGGCACACTTAGACAAAGAGTTGCGTTATACCGATAAAGGTATAAAAGTATTATCGCTGTTCTTCATCGACAAGGTTGAAAAATACCGTCACGAAGACGGCACTCCCGGTATATATGCAAAAATGTTTGAGGAATGCTATTTGGAATTGATTGCAAAACCCAAATATGCGGCTATAAGAGAATCTTTTTCCTCGGATATAACCAAACTGCACAACGGATATTTTTCACAAGATAAAAAAGGTAAATTAAAGGATACAAAGGGCGACACTCAAGCAGATGATGATACATACAACACCATTATGCGTGATAAAGAATGGTTGCTTAGTTTCGAATGTCCGTTAAGATTTATCTTCTCACACTCTGCCTTGAAAGAAGGTTGGGATAACCCGAATGTTTTTCAGGTTTGTACACTTATTGAACAGAAATCAACCTTTACCTGCCGTCAAAAAGTAGGTCGAGGTCTTCGCCTTTGCGTAAACCAGGACGGAGAACGTGTTGAAGACAAGAATATAAACATTCTTCACGTAATGGCAAATGAAAGTTTTGCTGAGTTTGCTGATACTTTACAACGCGAAATTGAAGAGGATACCGGAGTAAAATTCGGTGTTCTGCAGCTTGATTTGTTTTCCGGTATGGTTTATGAAGATGTTGTAACCGAAGAAAAGCAGTTTGATGAAACTTCTGCACAGTCGGTTATAGATTGCATGGTGGAAAAAGGTCTTGCAACCGCTGACGGTGTTATTACACAAAAAGCTAAGCAGATTCTTACAGAGGAAACGGATGAGTTGCCAGAAGAACTTGAGGGTGCTAAGGAAACCATAAAAACTCTTGTTGAAAAGGGTGACAGTATTCAGGCATCTGATATTGTAGGTCAAACCTATACCGAGACTTTTACGGTTGAGAAAATGGTAACCTATGATGACGCAAAAGAATTAATGGAGCATTTTGAGAAGAAGGGCTACATAACCGGTTCGGGTAAGATGAAGGATACTATGAAAACGGCTCTTAAAACCGGCACACTTGATCTTCCTAAAAAATATGAAGCTGCACGTAGCCGTTTCGAAAGCATTATATCTACCGCAGACCGCAAGCCTGTGGTGCGTGATGCATCAAAAGATGTTGTGGTTAGATTAAATAAGCGTGTTATGTTATCGCCTGAATTTAATGCTTTGTGGGAAAGAATCAAGCAAAAAACGGCGTATAGAGTAAACATTGACACTGAAGAGCTAATTGAAAACTGTGTTAAAGATTTGCAGAATATGCCCACTATCCATAAGGCACGTCTTATTTCGCAAACGGCAGATATTCATATTGAAAATGCAGGCGTATCTCATGTTGAGCGTGAATTCCGCACAACAGATATTGCAGATTCTTATTGCGAATTGCCTGATATTATAACTGCAATAAGCGATGCTACCTTATTGACTCCTGCTACAGTAAAAGAAATTTTAATTCAAAGCGGAAGGCTTAAAGATTTTCTGAATAATCCGCAATCCTTCCTTGAAAAAGCTACTGAAATCATACGAAATAACCGACACGCACTTGCTATTGAGGGTATTAGTTATATTAAACTTGACGGTCAAGAGTATTTTGCACAACAAATTTTTGATACCGAAGAGTTGATAGCAAACCTTGATCGCAATGCCGTTAAGGTTGAACACAGTGTTTATGACTACATTGTTTATGATAGCAGCACTATTGAACGTCCGTTTGCAGTCGCCCTTGATAACGACCCTGATGTAAAGATGTTCTTTAAAATTCCCGATAACTTTAAGATTGATACTCCGATTGGTAATTACAATCCGGACTGGGCTGTTTTTTTGAATAAGAACGGTGAAGAAAAGTTGTATTTTGTAATCGAAACGAAGGGTAGCCTTAACCCCTATGAGCGTAAGGGTAAGGAAAACCTTAAGATCCATTGCGGAAAACAACACTTCAAAGCCCTTGATAACGGTATTGAACTTAAAGAGGCTGTCGATTGGAAGGATTTCAGAGTTACATTATAAACATAAAGGAAAATTCCCCTGTTTGAAGGGATGTGGTTAAAATGATAGATAGAAGAACTAAAAATGCGGAGATATTCCGCGATACTGAACATAGATATAAGTCTGATTTAGAATTGATTGCCACCATTCAGGAATCAACTCAAAATCAAGTGTTTATAGCTGAAAAATCGACCGTTAATGTTACTGCTCAACCTAATACTAATAAAGCTAAGATTGTAGTCAGCGGGAAACGTTCTCTTGAGGCTGCTGAAGAGTATGCAAAGCAAGGTAAGAAAGTATGTGTTTTAAACTTTGCTTCTGCTACTAATCCAGGTGGCGGCGTGGTTAATGGCTCATCAGCACAAGAAGAGTGTATTTGCCGTTGCACGACACTTTATCCTTGCCTTAACAACGATGAGTTGTGGACGAAATTTTATAAACCGCATCGCAAAGCAGCTAACCCGCTTTATAATAATGACTGTATCTATACACCAAATGTATGCGTATTCAAAAGCGATATTAATTTTCCTGAACTATTACCAAGGAATGAATGGTGGAAGGTAGATATATTAACTTGCGCGGCACCGAATCTCCGTGAACGTCCGAGTAATCCTATGAATCCTCACGCCGGATATAAGCCTGCAAGAGTTACTCCTGCTGAGTTGGAAACACTTCTTACTTCTCGTATCAAACGTATTTTTGAGGTTGCTGTAGCCAATGAAAATGAAGTTTTGATTCTCGGTGCTTTTGGTTGTGGTGCATTTAGAAATCCGCCTGAGATTGTAGCAAAAGTTTTTTACAACGTAATGCAAGATTATCTCGAATACTTTGATACGATTGAATATGCTGTTTACCATACCGAACGCGAAGTTGCAAATTACGAAGCGTTTCAAAAAATCCTGAATGTATGATTCTTAATTAAAGTGAGACAAATGTTTTGAGCGAAAGCACGGACTTAATCATAAGAAATGGTACGGATGAGTTTTTGATTTTTGAAAAACGACCCATAGTTATTATTAATGGGTTATTAAAAATGGGGTGTGTATATTGCTGTTTCATAAAAAAACAACTATTTCTAATAAAGACAATGAAAATTTCAAGCCTATTGTATTTGTAAACAATCCTGTGAAAAGTCAAAAAGATGATATCGTCGGCTTTGATAGTCAGGTAGAAACATTGGCTTGCGCTATTGAGTCTGGGGCAAATATGATTGGCGTTATAGCAGACTACGGTAGTGGTAAATCCAGTTTAACGGATATTTTGTCTGAATCTTTAAAGAAACGAAAGAAAATCACAAAGCCTATAAA
>JAZPXS010000048.1:0-4306 GCA_045543775.1 Clostridia bacterium | reverse complement strand
ACAAAACACATTCAAAGCAGGCTAAAGATGCCGCTACGGCATTGGATAAAAGTTTTGGTACTGTATCCGCAATTATATGTTTGTGTTTCGATTATATCCTAAATCCCGAAACCCAGGAATTCAAACATTTCCGTACATCTTTCGCAGTAGGTGCTACAGCAACCGTAGTATCTACCAAGTATTTCCTTTTGGGTTCTGTTCCTACTTTTATTAACATTACAACAACAATCCAGGTTAACTTAACAAACTCATGGACCAAAGACGGTATGCTCAGCAGTACAGATTTTGAATCATACAGCGGCAACATAAAGAGCATTATTGATGATGCTGCTGAAGGAACTGACTGGGAGACTTTAACTGACATGGTTATCAAGGGCAAGCTTCAGGGCGGTGCCGGAATGAACGGTGTTTTCAGTGCGAGAGGCTTTGTTGATCTGGGTCTGCAGTTCGAAACCGGTGCAAGAGAGGGTTTATTATGGACTGCAGGAGGCGGTATCGGATTCGACTTGTTTTTTGGCTCAATCGATATAAACATTGCTAAATTCACACAGGGAGTCGGTAGTTTAAAAAACGCTATCCATGTTTCATTCCTTAATGATAAGATAAGCGTACCGTTGAGTCTGAGGTCTGCTGCTCGTGATACCACAGTAAGTAATAATGATGATGGCACATCAACATCGGATTATGGTGCAGGAACGGATGATATGTCCACCTTTGGAATGAAAATGCTAAGAGGTATGCCTGAAGCTGTGAATATGCAACCCCTTCTAAACGATGCTGCAGATAGAACTCGCCCCCAAATTCTTGATTTGGGTGACGGTAGAAAGTTTGTTGTATTCATAGCAAACAGAGGAACGGATTCCGAGCCTCCCGCAAATGATATGTGTCTGTTCTATTCAATCTGTGATGAAAACGGAAATTGGGCAGAGCCGGTTCCTGTTGCAGATGACGGTACTTTTGATACTATGCCGGATATTGTGTTTGGAACAAACAAAGAGAACATCGGCATCGTATGGGCTGATTCCGCAAGAGAACTTACAGCGGAGGATTCCCTTAAAGACAAGCTCAATACCCTTGGTATAAGCGGTGCAATCTATAATCTTGAAAGCGGCACAATGAGCGACGAGATTAATTTTGTTTCGGATGAATACTTTAATCTTGCTCCTCAGGTAAGTATGGTCGATGACAAAATATATGTGTCATACATGGCGCGTGATATTGAATCGGTCACCAAGGACGAGGATATCCTTGATGTGGCGGGACTTTACAGCACTATGGTAACAGTTGGATATGATATGGCGGCAAAAGAAGTTATTCCGAGAGATTTTGTCGATATAAAGCATCCTGCAATCGACGATCCGCTCACAATGGACTATAACACGTTGACAAGCAAAATCGGAGATAACACATACACACTTGCCACATATACAGTAGATACCGACGATAAGATTGATACGGCATCTGACAGAGAGCTTTACCTTTCGATCGAAGATGTGACAAAAGAAAAGGCTTACTATCCAATTAAAATTAGTTCAGGTGTTACTGTGTCTGTTCCGAGGCTTACAAAACTCGGTGACGAAATATCCCTTTCATGGCTCAAAGACACAAGAGAAATTCAGCTTCTTGATGTTTCCGACCTTGTATCAGCACTGTTTATGAATGATACCGTAGGAAGCGTTTATGCAAATAGCGACGAGAATGATGCTACATGGTATAAAAAGACAGCCGAAGAACTTGGAATGCATACCGAGGAATCGTTTAGTCCTGCCACGGGATCTGATTATCATGGCCATCTCGTATATGATGACTCTATATACAATGATCTGTATAACGGAACATTCCGAGTCTCCGGTACAAGCATAACCACTAGTGAAACGGATAATTTATCCATTGAAGAATATAAACTTGTTTCAAACGGAAACGATATTTATATCTTCTTTACAAGAATGAACGAGGCACCTGATAAAACAGGTATGGAACTTTATGGTATAAGGTACAAACGCCATATCGGTGAAGAAGACGACAGCCTTGGCACAGATGTTAATGCCGAAGCTGATGCAAACGTGGGCGAATGGGGCTTTACCGATGCTGTTGCCATTACAGATTACGATGCGGTTATAGATGAATTTGATATGTTCATGACCGAGGATAATAAGATAAGCCTTGTATCAAACTTCTACAGACAGTCTATAAATGACGACGGAGTAGTAGAATATACTCCGAACAAACTTGTAGAAATTGATTTTGAGCCTATGGGTTCTGCCAATATCAAATATAATGATATATCCGTTAGTGGAGATTCGGTACCCGGAAGCATTGTAAATATCGGATTTGATGTTGAAAATCGCGGACTTTACACGCTCAAGGATTATCATCTCAAAGTTGTAGCTGAAAAGAATGGTGCAGAAGAAGTGTTGTTTGAAGAAACTGTCAGCACATATCTTGATACGAACGAGAGTGAACCATACAACATTTCCTGGACTGTTCCCGAAAATGTTGATGGTACAACAATCAAAGTAACAGTGAGCGAAGCCAGTGGAGTTGTTCAGGCAAGACCTCAAACAGTTGAGTGCAAACTTTCGGGTGCTCCACGCGTGACAATGGATTCTCTGAAATTTGAGTTTGAGGATGATGTTCAGCTTATCGTATGTACAACTGCAACAAACAGCGGTAACACAGCATCAACTGAAACAGATGTAAATATCTGTGATGAAAATGATAATGTGATTGCAACGGCAAAATTAAAGGCTCTTAATCCGGGCGAGACGGTTGACATAGCGGCTTCCGTTGAACTTAAGAACGAGTATTTCGGCAATTTAGGAGTTATGAGTGTCAAAGCTACCGCTGATTTCGGTGAGGACAATACAGTAACCGCCAGCGGAGATTACATACCGCTTAAACCCGTTGTTGCCGAGATAAACGGTGGTAAAGAAACCTTTGATTTGGCGGCAGGAAAAACAAGTACTCTTACCAGTGTTGCTGCGCCTTGGAACAGTCTTGCAGGACAGGTAACATATTCGTCTGCTGATGATGAAGTGGCAACTGTTGATGAAAATGGTGTTGTTACAGGTGTAGGAGTTGGAAGCACTCAGATTACAGCTCACTATACTGAAAGCGGCATTTCTGATGTTATTAATGTAAACGTGTTGTCGTCTGGCTCGTCGGGTGGTTCATCAGGTAGTTCTGTTTCTACAAAAACCGAAAAGAACGAGGATGGCTCTACAACCAAAACAACAACAGATAAAAAGACAGGAACAGTAACCGAAGTTACAACTTATCCTGATGGTGATGTTGTAACTGTTAAAACCGAAAAAGACGGTACTGTTACTGCCGAAGTTAAAGCAAATTCTGAAAAGGATGTTGTTTTGCCGATAGAACCCACCGAGGATATTATTGTAGTATCTTTTACCGATGAAAACGGAAGAACAAGATATACCGATGAATTTACAGAAAGCGATGAGGGTATAGCCGTTACAGCAAATGGTAATGTTAAGATTTCGGTAATACAGAGTGAAAGAGCACTCTATACAGATGTTCATAATAATAATCATTGGGCAGCAAAATCTGTAGACTTTGTTGGAGCACTTGGTATTATGAAAGGTATAGGAGATGACAAGTTTGCACCGGATTCTCATTTGACAAGAGCAATGCTTGTTACAATGCTTTACCGTGCAGATGGCGAACCGGAAGTAGAAACTGTAAATAGCTTTGGAGATATCAAAGAAAATGCTTGGTATGAAAAAGCAGTTTTGTGGGCTAAGGAAAACGGTATTGTAAACGGTGTAACAGAAACAGAGTTTGCACCGAACGATAACATCACCCGTGAACAGATTGCGGCAATTATGCACAGATACGCACAGTACAAGCGTTATGATGTCAGCGTAGGAGAAAACACAAATATCCTCTCTTATGACGATTTTGACAGCATTTCTGAGTATGCAATACCTTCTATGCAGTGGGCAGTTGGCAGTGGCTTGATAAAGGGTAAATCAGAAAGCACCCTCAATCCGCTTGACAATGCTACAAGAGCAGAAATAGCAGCAATTCTTCACAGATTTATCGAAGCGAATAAGTAAACCATAAAAACAAAATGAGCCTCCGGGGAGAAATCCTCGGAGGCTTTCATCATATATTTTAGCTTTTATCGCCGTTTATAATCCAGTCTTTATCATATCCAAATTCAAGGGCGATGAGCTTTGCAAGGGTTTCAGATATGGTGGTCAGCTTTTCTTTGCTTCCTGTGAGCTGATAGATGTAGTTTTCGCTGACACCCAAGGTTTTTGCAAACGCTCTTTTTGTAAGTCCC
>JAZPXS010000047.1:0-16550 GCA_045543775.1 Clostridia bacterium | reverse complement strand
TATTACTGCAGCCTTCCAGAACTCCATAGGATCATAATAAGTACCGTTTATCATAATTTCAAAATGCAAAGCTCCGCCTGTCACCGTACCGGTCTTTCCTGCTTTGCCGAGGGTTGCTCCCCTTTTGACAAAATCTCCTTTTTTCACCTCAACAGATGAAAGGTGAGCATATAATGTCGAGACTCCGCCGTCGTTGGAAACTACAATATAATTTCCCAATTCACTGTTAAAATCCACTTCGGTAACTTGTCCGCGTATTGCAGAAATTACGGGAGAATTTTCCTCTGCTTTAATATCAATGCCGTTATGTATCTTTTTTTCTCCTGTTACAGGATGCGTTCTGACACCAAAGCCGTTGGTTACAGAAGCTCCGATTTTGGTATCTGCAGGCCACACAAATCCAGGAGTTACATATGCAACAGGATTTTCGCCATCAACGATGCATGTTATGTCATAGGGACCGTCTATACCGTCGGTACCCAATCCTGACATACAAAATCCCAGAAAATGCTCTATGTATTCATAGGGAACATAGATAACTTTATCCCTGATGACAGGAGAGTTTTTGAGCTCCACGGTTCGGTTAATGTTTTTGTTATACAACGGATTTGAAAAAGAAACCTCCCCTTTGGGATTTATTATATACATCGGTTTTCCGACTTCAATCGAAAAGCAATAGTTTGCTTGTTTTTGCTTTGTACCTGTTTCTTTTCCGCTTTCGTCGTAAGCAGGCACATTAACATCTGCCGCAAGTCGGATAATGATCTTTTCGTCTTTTCTTTTAACACTGCTGTTTTTGTGCTCCATAATACCAACCTTATGGAGAAGCTCCGCCAAAGGGAGATATACAGTGCTGTTTTCCCAAAAAGGACTATTTTTAAATTCAATAAATTCCCCATTGCATATAAAATGAATATTGCTTTTTTCATCCGGGGTTTCCGATGCCATAATACCACTAGCCAACAGAGTTGTAACAAATAGAACAGCTGCAAAAACAGCCGATATTATACGAGCCGGATTTTTTAACTTTTTTCCGTTTTTTATCAGGGTGAACCTCTTTTTGATGGTCTTTTTACTGCTCGCCATCCCTGTTGTAAGTGCATTCCTTTTAAGATTTCCGGCAGAAATAAGTGCCAGTATGGTATCTATATAGCAATGCTCCTGCTCATCATCCATTTCCTTGAGAACAGCTAAATCACAGGAAACCTCACACTCCATATCGATATGCCTGCTGATGCAATATACGGCAGGGTTAAACCAATGAATACACTTCACAATTACGGTAAACCACTTATACAAAATGTCCTTCCTCTTAAAATGTGTCATTTCGTGTGCAAGAACATTATTAAGCTGATTTGGTGAAAGAGATGTTTCCGGCAATAACAATATCGGTTTAAATATTCCTGTCATAAGCGGAGAGGATATTTTATCGGTTTTTCTGATTGTAATTTTTTTATCAGTAAAACACTTAATTTCACACAGACTTACCACACGGGAATGTTTATGTAACCTGATTAAAAAAATCGTATATGCCGAAAGAGTGCAGAAAAGAAATGCAATCATACCAAAAAACCATACGAGCGAGATAATATTCAATTTGTCATATGCATACATTTTCAAATTTTCTGATTTTCCACTCTCATTTGTGCCTGAAATGAGATGAAGCTCACCTCCGACAGTGACTATCGTTTCTTCTGATGAACCTGCTTTTTGTACGTCTTCAAAAACCATTTCGTTCTTTGGAACAGCTATGCTTTTTTGAGGCAATGAAATTTTTATCGGTAAGACCATAACAAGCAAAACAATAAGCCACACATAATAGTGCCAACTACTTGAAAAGATTTTCCTTGTAAAGGGCTTAATAATTGTAACAAAGCCTGCAAGCACCGTTCCGGCAAGAGAGGTAACAAGTACTGCGATAAATATGTCCCGAAGCATATTTTATACCTCCTTATCGTCAAATATAGCTCTAAGCTCCTCAATATCCTCTTCCGAAAGTTTTTGTTCTTCAAAAAAAGAAACTGCAAAATCTCTTACAGAGCCGTTATACAGGTTTGTGATGAGATTTTTTATTTGAGATTTTCGGTATTCCTTTTGAGATATTAGCGGTGTGTAGTAATACAACTTACCCTGCTTTTCTCCAAAAATTGCACCTTTTTCCGAAAGTCTTGCAAGAAAAGTTGCAATAGTTGTTTTTTTCCAGCCCTTATCCTCCACTTCCTTTCCTATATCCAGCGAAGTAACAGGACCCTTTGCCTTCCATATAACTTTCATAATTTCAAGCTCGGCATCGCCAATGGAAATGTTTTTCAATTTACTCCCTCCTTATACATTCTACACGTGTAGTTTATTGTATTCTACCATTGTAGAACATAAATGTCAATACCTTTTATGAAATTTTCCAATATGCCTGATATTAAACAAGCGTTCTCTGCCGCTCAGACGGCAGGGAACGCTTCACATTTTTTCAACATAAGCTCTATTTCAAATATTTTGTCTTTATTGTATTTTCTGTAACCTGATACTCTGCATTACTTCCAAAGGAAACCTGCTCCATAAGCGGAGTGTCTATGGCTTTTATAAGTATCTGTGCAATTTCCTCCGGTGTTACAACTTTGTTATCAAGGTTTTTTTCTGTTATACCAAGCTTTTTGGCTGTGTCAATATATCCGGTGGGATAGCCTCCCCTTGCCTGTGCAAGGGGTTCATAACCAAGCAAGGTTACTGTTGTTTTTATAACTTCATTATATGTTATTTCTCTGTCCGGAGCAAAAATGTTACCACCGCATCCTTTCATAATCCCCAGGCTTTGCACGGTGCCGATGGCCTTATAATATGGGGTTTTATCGGAAACATCGTCAAAGCTGCAGCCTATATCAGCATTTTCAATATTCATTGTTTGTGTAATTATTCTTGCCATTTGTGCTCTTGTGACAGAATCCGACGGCTCAATACCATCCATTATGCCAATGCTCTTTATCTGTTCGAGATTTGTGGTCTCTGCAAACACACATAAAGATGTCAACACAATAAACACCGCCATTACAGATGCCAATACTTTTTTCATACATTTTTCTTCCTTTCTGTTTTATTTTATGTTGAGTACACTGTACACAATCTGTGCCATATCTCCTCTTGTAAATGTGCCTTTTTGCTCCAGTTCCTCTGCCTTATCTCCGGAAATCAGGTTATACTCAACTCCCTTAGCCATTGCGGTTTCCGGACTTACCTCTGTAAATCCCAAAAGTCTCATAACAAGAGTTACAAACTGGCTTGCATCTATCTCCTCTGTTGGGGAGAAGGTGTCTTTTCCGGTGCCCTTGGTAATTTCGTTCTCATAGCAGTACATTACATATCCATAGGACCATCTGTCCTTATCAACATCTGCAAAGACTGCTTCAAATTTTTTGCCATTTGCCTTTTCCTCATTTCCTGTAAGACGGACAAGAATTGCGGCACTTTCCTCTCTTGTGAGAGTTTTTTCCAGTTCATAGCCTTTGTCTGTTCCCTTGAGAACACCCAAATCGTTCAGGGCATCTGCACATTCCGACGCTTCGGGACTTTTGTTGGATTTTGCTTCCTCTTCCTTTATTTCTTTCTTTTCTTCTTTTTCACCATTCAGGATTTTGTCTTTATCCTTTTCGCCGTACTGTACGGTGAGCATATCATCCTCGGTGTAACGGGTATATTTGAGGTTTGTACATTCCGTATCATCAAAAAGCACTTTGGAAATATCATCGGAAGAAAATACCATCTTGAGCTTAAAGGAGCCTTCTTTTCCCACCTTATATTCCACAAGATTTCCGTTTTCATATCTCATATCATTTGAAAAACGGATGGGAATATTGTTTGAATATATTTCAACGGAGCCATCCAGAGATGCCTGATACTCAGTAAAGAGGGAAATTGTACCGAGATTTCCCGAAAGGGTGAGAATATATGTGGACTTGTATTTGTTTTCCTTGTACTTTTCAAATATTCCCTTAACCTTTTTTCCGGGAGTTGAAACTTCCTTGGATATGCTGTTTTCACAATCGGATGGAAGTACAAATTCAAACTCCACGGCATCTGTCTTTGTGACATTTTCCAGCTTTGTTCTTATGTGAGGTGTGTCCTTGTCATTTTTTTCGTAGTAAAATCCGTCAAATTCCCCGCCTGCATACCTATCTATATAGTCAAGTATAGCCTGAGAATTTTTTACCTTGAATTCAATAATGTTATCATTCAAATCCTTCATTGCTACGCCGTCAGACCAGATATTTATTGTAAGACCGTACCTTATACTCTTGAAGCCCTCGTCGTGCTTTAGTGCAAATGTACAGTAGGAACGCTCACCGCTTTCGGGCATCCGGGACGGTTTTCCCGTCTGCACCTGAGTTTTTAATTCCTCAAAAAGTCCCTCGGCAAATTCCGACACGTCATCAGTGTCACAGCCCTTTTGCCATCTGTACAAAGCCTTGTACTCATTATCACCTTTTATACCCATCTGAACAGTAGAAGCAAAAGCCATCTCATCTATTGCATCTGTAAGGTCAGACAAAATATCATTTAAGTTTACTCCGTTAACCTTTACTGTTGTTTCGCCGTTTTGGTCTATGCCCATTACAGGAGTGTATTTTTCCTTTTCCTTTCGTGCTTCCTCGGCAAGTCTCTCCTCCTCGGCTTTTTTCACATCCTCCAGATACTGCATGCGGGATTTATCCTCATCCTGCAATATTTTTGCAAATTCATCTTCCTTGTATGCCTTGCCGAATTCCAGCTTACACTTTTCGTCCTGACCGGGATTGTAATCACCTTTGATATAATACGGTATATAGTACACTCCGTCCTCTGCTGTTACCTTGTAGGTATTTATTGAGGCACGGCTTGTCTTGGCACCGTAAACAGACATTCTGATACTCACCGCTTCGCTTACATTTTTAAGCTCATTACGGGATATATATTCTTCTATTTTTGTATTGTCATGGGTTTCCACCTTGTCAAGCCACGACAATGTGTTCATACTTTCTCCGCTGTATTCTCCCTTACTGAATGATGCAAATCTTATGTCGTCTGTTTCATTATGGGGAATGGCGACATAAAACAGATTAAGGTCCTTTCCTCCGGTGAATTCATTTGCCCCCATTTTTTCTACAATATAAATATTATCCATATCAATTTCATCATCGTTAAATCCTGAGTGGCTTATGGCTTCCGTTATGTAGTCCGAGTATCTTTCGCTTACCCGCTTCATCACATCGGGAAGCTCGGAAGCAAACACACTCATAGATGATGCTGTTATAACCCCTGCAAGCGCCAATGATAAAAACTTTTTCATAATAATTCCTCCTTTTAAGCACAGTATATACTGCGGGATATCTGAAGGTCAACGGATGGCAGTAAACTGTAAAAACACCAACAACAGCACGAAAAGAATGCAACACTTTTGTAACATTTGGAATATATGTGTAATTTTGGAAACATAATGTTAATACAAAAAATTTCCATTATATTTCAGTTTCATTTGCACGCTTGACAATGTTCACAAAATATAGTATGTTTATAATGTATGATTATTTAAAAAAGCACAATATGTAGGAAAATTCAGAGGTGAAGTTAATGGCAGACAAGAAAAAAGCCTATGATAACGAAAGTATATCTATGCTGAAAGGTGCAGACAGAGTACGACTCAAGCCTGCAGTTATATTCGGCTCCGACGGCCTTGAGGGCTGCGAGCATGCCGTGTTTGAAATTCTCTCCAACTCCATAGACGAGGCGAGAGAGGGCTACGGCAATATAATAGAAGTTACCCGTTATCTGGACAAATCCATAGAGGTTGCTGACTACGGAAGAGGTATTCCCGTAGACTTTAACCCCATAGAAAACCGCTTCAACTGGGAGCTGGTGTTCTGTGAGCTGTATGCCGGAGGTAAGTACAAAACCAACGACGGAGAAAACTATGAATACAGCTTGGGACTCAACGGTCTTGGTGCCTGTGCAACTCAATATGCTTCGGAATATATGGATGTAACCGTGCTTCGTGACGGTTTCAAATACACACTCCACTTTGAAAAAGGTGAGAATGTGGGCGGTCTTACCAAAGAACAGTTCCGCCACAGACACACGGGTACCACCACAAGATGGCGTCCCGACCTGGATGTATTTACAGATATCTCCATACCGTCGGAATACTTTGAGGAGGTACTAAAAAAACAGGCAATAGTAAATAAGGGGCTTACCTTTAAGTACCGAAACGAAATAAGCCGCGGTCAGTTTGAAGAAAAGGAATTTGTATATACAGAGGGTATTACAGACTATGTTAAGGAAATCGGCGGAGAGGATACACTCACCGACATACGCTATATAGAATGTGAAAGAAGAGGAAGAGACCGTGAAGATAAGCCGGAATACAAGGTTAAGCTTTCCGTTGCCTTTGCCTTTTCCAACAAGGCAACCCTTTTGGAATACTACCACAACTCAAGCTTTCTTGAGCATGGCGGTTCTCCCGACAAGGCAGTTTCCAATGCGTTTACTTACAGCATAGACCAGTATCTCAAAAACAATAACAAATACACCAAGAACGAGAGCAAAATCAATTTTGGCGATGTTCGTGACTGTCTGCTTCTGGTTACCAACACATTTTCTACCGTAACCAGCTATGAAAACCAGACCAAAAAAGCGATTAACAACAAATTTATAGCAGAAGCTATGACAGAGTGGCTTCGTCACGAGCTTGAGGTTTACTTTATAGAAAACAGAGCCGAGGCTGAAAAAATTGCCGCACAGGTACTTATTAACAAACGCAGCCGTGAGCATGCGGAAAAAGCAAGAATAAACATAGCAAAGAAGCTCTCCACAAACCTTGACATAAACAACCGTGTAGAAAAGTTCGTAGACTGCCGTACCAAGGATGTAACAAGAAGAGAAGTCTACATCGTTGAAGGTGACTCGGCTCTTGGCTCCTGTAAGCTGGGAAGAGACTCCGAGTTTCAGGCTATAATGCCAATCCGAGGCAAAATACTGAACTGTCTCAAAGCTGACTACGAAAAAATATTCAAAAGTGACATTATTGTGGATTTGCTCCGTGTTCTGGGATGCGGAGTGGAGATTAACTCCAAATACAACAAAAACCTAAATACCTTTGATATGGCAAACTTAAGATGGGACAAAGTCATAATATGTACCGATGCCGACGTAGACGGATTCCAGATAAGAACCCTGATACTTGCAATGCTGTACCGACTTGTACCCACGCTGATTGACGAGGGCAAGGTGTATATTGCAGAATCTCCGCTTTTTGAAATAAATTGCAAGGACAAAACCTACTTTGCATATACCGAAAAGGAAAAAGCGGATATAACGGCAAAGCTCGGAAACAGCAAATATACAGTGCAAAGATCAAAAGGTCTTGGTGAAAACGAACCGGAAATGATGTGGGAAACCACAATGAATCCCGAAACGAGAAGACTCATACGGGTTATGAGTGAGGATGTGGAACCTACCGCTATTATGTTTGACCTGCTTTTGGGTGACAATCTTTCTGACAGAAAAACTTACATTGCAGAAAACGGGCATATGTACCTTGATATGCTCGACTTAAGCTAAAGGAGGTGCGTGCTTGTGTTTAATTCCGATCAGAAAATAACAGATACACTAAGAGAAAATTATATGCCCTATGCTATGAGCGTAATTATCTCCCGTGCACTTCCCGAGATTGACGGCTTCAAGCCGTCTCACAGAAAGCTATTGTACACTATGTACAAGATGAACCTGCTCACAGGCAACAAAACCAAATCTGCCAATGTAGTAGGTCAGACAATGAAGCTAAACCCTCACGGTGACGGTGCCATATACGAAACAATGGTGCGTCTTACAAGAGGTAACGACTCACTTCTTCACCCCTTTGTGGATTCAAAGGGTAACTTTGCCAAGCACTATTCGAGAGATATGGCATATGCCGCATCCCGATATACCGAGGTTAAGCTTGACGAAATCAGCAAGGAGCTGTTTAAGGACATAGACAAGAACACCGTGGATTTTGCCGACAACTACGACGGAACAATGAAAGAGCCGGTGCTTCTTCCCGTTACATTTCCGAACATTTTGGTAAACCCCAATCAGGGTATTGCCGTTGGTATGGCAAACTGCGTGTGCTCATTTAACCTCCGTGAGGTTTGTGACACAACCATTGCATATATCAAAAATCCCAAATGCGACCTTACGGAAACCCTTATTGCACCGGATTTTTCCACCGGAGGCGAGCTTATATACAATAAAGAAAACCTGTCTGCCATATACGAAAGCGGCAGAGGAAGCTTTAAGGTGCGAAGCAAGTGGAGACACGACAAAAAGAACGGCTTTATAGAAATATATGAAATTCCCTACACAACCACATCCGAGGCTATAATCGACAAAATCGTGGAGCTGATTAAATCCAACAAAATAAGAGAAATCACAGACCTTAGAGACGAAACCGACCTTAACGGCCTCAAAATAACTCTCGATGTAAAAAAGAGTACCGATGCCGAAGCTCTTATGCAGAAGCTCTTTAAGATGACAACTCTGGAGGATAGCTTCAGCTGTAACTTCAACATCCTTGACGGCAATGTGCCAAAGGTTATGGGTGTTCGTGAAATTCTGGAAAAATGGCTTGCATTCCGTATTAACTGCATAGTAAGAAAAACCAAGTTTGACATAAACAAGCTTACCCACAAGCTTCACCTTCTGGAAGGTCTCAAGAAAATACTTCTTGACATAGATAAAGCCATAGCAATTGTCCGTAATACGGAAAAGGATGAGGATGTTGTTCCAAACCTTATGCGTGGCTTTGATATTGACGAAATTCAGGCAGAATATGTGGCAGATATCAAGCTGAGAAACCTCAACAAGGAATACATCTTAAACCGCATTGCCGACATTGATGACCTTGAAAAAGAGCTTGACAGACTGGATAAGGTGGTTAAAGACCCCAAGGAAGTCAAGAAAATCATTGTGTCAGAGCTTAAGGAGATAAACAAAAAATACGGTGTAGACAGAAGAACCGATATTATTAAAGAAGAGGAAATATCAACAGTTGCCCCCATAGACACCATAGAAAATTACAATCTCCGTGTGTTCCTGACCTCGGACAACTACTTAAAGAAGATATCCCATGTTTCTCTGCGTTCAAGCGGTGCACAGAAAATGAAGGACGATGCCTATATGGTATGCGAATGGGACAGCACAAATGTGTCCGATCTGGTACTTTTCAGCGACAGGCAGAATGCATACAAGGTTAAGCTCTATGATGTACCCGACTGTAAGGCAAGCGACTGGGGACACTTCCTGCCAAATATTCTGGAGATGGAGCCGGGTGAAAAAATTGTGTATGCAGTTCCCACAACGGACTACAAGGGAAGTCTTGTGTACATCTTTGAAAACGGCAGAGGTGCCAAGGTACCCCTGAGCTGCTACGAAACAAAAACGAACCGCAAAAAGCTCATTAATGCTTACTGCAAAAAGTTCCCTCTTATAGATATGAAATATATAACAGAGGACACAGACATAGTGCTCTATACAAACCTTGACAAGGTTGTGGTGTTCAACACCAAGTCAATTCCCGAAAAAACCACAAGAGATACACAAGGCGTAATAGTAATGAACTTAAAGAAAAAAAGCGTGCTTAAAAAAGCAATGCTCCTATCGGAATCGGGACTTACCAATCCCGACTATTACAGAGCAAGAAACATTCCTGCGGCGGGCTACTACTTAAAGGATGAGGACAACAAGGAAAGTGAACAGACAAGTTTGTTCTAAAATCAAACGGCAATGTGAAAAAACTATCACATTGCCGTTTTTATTATTTTATCTGGGAAGTTGAGACGGTCTTAACGCAAAGAACAAATCATATCTTGTTTCAAGTGCACCAAGAAGCTGAGCTTCTACATCTTCGCTTTCAAAAATCTTATAGGAAATCTCTCCTTTTGCATCCGACACGCTAAGAAGTCTTGTGCCGTCGTAGACCATAACAACAACTTCATTGGGATTATATACCAGAGTTTTGTTAGCTCTGTCCTCAACATCTACATAAACAATTATGTCTCCGGCTTCTAAATAATCCGCTCGGAATTCTTTGATGCCGTTGGTTGCATAATCCCATTTTAAATCCTCACCTACAAAGAAGGTTTCGCCACCCCAATAGCGATCTATAATCATGGATTTTACATTTTTGTACTCGTCGGAAACATCTGTCTGACGGACAAACAATTCCACGGGATTATAATCTGGTGAATACCATCCGCCTACTGCTAAAGTATCACCGGGGATATGAACTTCGATTGTAAACAGATTTTCTGTTATTTCTTTAACTTCGGGCAGATTTAATTCTATGCCCATTTTTTTATAAATACTCTGTGCAAATGCTGTATCGCTGCCATACTCGGCAAGCTTATCAATTCCACCATCTGCAATAGCTGAAATTTCTGCCTTTTCGTCATCTGTTAATTTTGCAAAACCTACAGTATTTGTAATTACATTTGACGGAATATTATCTACCATTCCTCCGCCACTTACCACTACCGAACCTACAGGTGCTGTTACCTTTACTTTGTAACTTAGTGTTACGGTTTCGCCAGCTTTAATTTCATCTATATTCCATGTTATTATACCGTTATCGAACTTACCGCCACCTGTTACGGAAGATACAACAAATTTCGTTCCTTCGGGAATTACCTCGGTAACCTTGATATTTTTGTACGACTCTTGTGCAGATTTACCATCCTTATTTCTCGAAATCCACTCTGAATATTTTTCATCATTTGTTTTGTTGGATATCTTAATAGTATATGTAAGGTCTTCTCCGTGAACTGCAGTTCCAAAATCTGTGATATCAACTGTTCTGTCTATATCCATAAGCGGATATTTTGCACGGCTTTTGGTGCTTTCGGGAATGGGAACATCAGTTACTATATCATTTCCCGGGTCAGAATCAAAGCCGGTACTTGTAACAAATTCCAGAGGTCTGGTTACTACAAAAAGGTCGAGTTCTTCGCCACTTATCCATCTTGCCATTTCGTCAAAGTCTACGAAAATAGCACCATTTGTTTCTATTGTTTCGGTAGCAGGGGTACTTCTTGAAACCTTTCCACCATTGCAATGTATGAAAGTGTTGTTACCTACATACATCAGGGCATGCCCGATATACATAACAACATCTCCCACGCGCAAATTCTTTTCGTAATCTTCCACAAAGGGAATTACATAGTTTTGCTGTACCTCTCTATATGTGAGTTTATTGCCGGCATCATAATATGAATAGTGAGTTGCGCCGTCAAATCCGTCACTTTTGAACTCAATGCCCGACGTATAATCTGTAAATCCGTCGGATTCAAATACATCGCTCCTTATGAAAGAGTTTATTCTTGACAGATAGTTCTTTTCATAAAGGTCATAGTTTATGTACTTCATAACGCAGGCATCGACATCTTCATCTGTGCGAGGGTCATTGTAAGCCGACATTTCAGCCAATGCGGTTCTCTGATTATCCGCATAGCCAAAAATATACATCGTGGAAAATCCAAAGGGATGAGTTTGCTTATCGCCGAGCATCTTCATATCAAGTGCTTCGGAATATACCTGATATACATAGTCCGAGCATACCGAATAGAATGTTGTATCCTCTGTAGCAAGTTCGGGTGCGGATATTGCGGTAAGTCTTCCAAGACCGCCTCTGTAGGTGGTGAGCCTGTTCGAAAACTCCCTGGAATCATACTGAATACGAGGACCTTTTGCATAGTATGCCCATGCGGTATTTGCAAGAGTTTCCTCAAGGTCACTACGAGTAATTACCTCTTTGCCCGCAGGTAATATCTCCACCTTAACTGCCTTACACTTTGTACAAGTATATGTTATTTCTCCGTCTGTCTTTTCTGTAGACTTCTTTGTAAGCTCACCATTATTGAATGTGTGTGCTTCCTTTTCGGTATGGGTTGTATCAAGTTTACAAACACGACTGTGAGTACCATCTTCATTTGCTGTATACTCTGCCCAACTATGATAATGAGTGCCCCAAAGTTTTGCTATGGCTTCGGCTACCCATGCGCGTGTAACCTCAGCTTTGGGATTAAGCTTATTGTCTTCGGTAACATCTGCAACGCCTTCTGCAGCCGCCCATGCAAATGCAACTCTTGCATATGTATCAATATCTGCAGCATCGCTATAGCTTGCAAGATAGCAGGAGTTATCTGTGTTTCCCAGACCTGTCACCTTTGCCCACTCATAGAGAAAAACTGCTGCTTGCGAACGGTCGACCGCCTTGCCTACGCCAAAAGTATTATCGGCATATCCTCTTGTTATACCATTTGCATTTGCCCAACATACTGCATCATAATAATATGCATCGTCGGAAACATCGGAAAAACCCGCTGAGACACCCGCTTGCGGTGAGCCTGCAGCCCTGTAGAGAAATGTGATAAACTGCTCACGAGTACAAGGAAGGTCATACCCGAATTTGTCTGCACTAAGGCCCTTTATAATCCCTGCTTCTGCCATTTTTTTGATGCTTTCCGCATAGGAACTGCCAATCGGAACATCTTTGAAACACACATTGTTATCAGCACAAACAGGCAGTACTGTACCGATTAACATACACAACGTCAAAATTAATCCAATGCTTTTCTTAAACAAAGCCATGCACTCCTTTTATATAAAATCTTAAGTGGATTATAACATCGGTGATTTTGAATGTAAATTCACTATTTTAAGAATAACATGCACTTTTTTAACATAGCAAGAATAATTTTGTTTTTATTTACATCATCATTTTATTTATTCTATATATAGTCCGCCTATATCCGCATAGAAGTTTGTTATATTGGCATTGGGCTTACCCTTTATTCTGCCGTTTACAAACAATGCCTTGTTCAGATGTGCAAGCGGAATCTGGAAAACTTCCTTTTCATAAAATGCCCTAAGATTGTTATATGCAGTCTTCATACCATCTGTATCCTTGGCAGAATTTATGCTGCCTATTATTCCTTTTAGTTCCTCGCTGTCGTAGTCACATATGGAAAATGTCCTGTAAACTGTCACAGGCATTTCCTCATCGTCGGAATCCTCAATATTTTCTTCGTCATCGGCTTTCTTTTTTGGCTTATCCGGTACGGGGATAACAGTTGATTCCCCGAACATAAAGTCAAGATCGCAATCGCCCTTCAAATCCACCTTGCCTATATAGATGTGATAATCACCCGACGTAACCCTATTTGCAAAGGTGTCGTAATCCACCTTGGATAGCTCTGCCTTTATTCCGTATGTCTCAAGCTCCCGTCTTAAATACTGTGCAAGAGATTCTTTGGCTTTGTCTTCCTCGTTAAAGAGGATATACAGTTTCATATCATCAGCATTTTTGAGGATATCTGTATCCGTTTTTTCTTTCTTGTCCTCGTCATTCCGGTAGAATTGTACCTTGGAGCTTATGGGAGTGTCTGCAATAGCAGCATGAGAAAAAAGTACTGTATCCAGAACCTCTTCCTTATTGATTATTCCTGCTACTGCCCGCCTCATATTTATGTCGGAAAAAGCAGAATTTACCGTATTAAACCCAATAAACATATACTCCGTGGAGGTCAGCTCATATGTTTTGTGATTTCCCGTGTAGGAAAATTCGCCCCACCGTGCTCTGTCTGTGGTTATCATATCGGTTTCGCCCGAATCAAAACAATGGAGCATAGTTTCGTTGTCATTTAAAAGTCTGATGCAAACCTCGGGAATATTTACCTCGTCATCCTTGTGCCACTGACGGTTTTTTTCCAGTATTATGCTGACATAGGGATTTGTTTTGCTGTACTTGTATCTTCCGGTACCATTTATTTTGAAATCGGGAGAATTAAAATTCTTTATACCCGACGGCAATATGGGAAAATCAAGATTGTTTACAAACAGTGCCTTTGGTGACGACAGATTTATCACAACGGCAAAATCCCCGTCTGCACTGTAGGAGCGAACACCGCTCAGCATTTCCTTGTAATAATCCGAGTAGAGCATTATATAGTCAAAGGTTGCTATTACATCCTCGGAGGTAAAGCTACTTCCGTCGTGAAATTTTACATCTTTTTTAAGCTCTATTGTGTAGGTTTTATTTTCATTTGTAACCTTGTATCCGGTGGCAAGCACACCCTCTGCAGTGAGGTCCTCCTTTACAATAAAGAGACCTTCGTAGGCAAGGTGGAGAAAATCCCTTACCGATGAATATTCGGTAGTGAGGGGGTTAAGAGTATCGGGTGTAAGAGAACTGATATTGAGAACCCCGTTTTCCTTATGGGATTTCTTTTCTTTTCCGTCCGAATCGGAACCTTTTCCGCCGCCAAAGCATCCGGTAAGCAAAATGCATATTGCCAGAAGAAGCGGTAAAATTTTTTTAATACCTGCTTTCATACTATCTACTCTCTTTCTGTAATAAGCTCTAAGGAAAGAGCCTTGCAAGTTTCGTCATCAACAGTAAGAACAGCACCGCAAAGCATCGCCCTGCCCGAGGCATGCTCAAACTTTTGCGGAAGTGCTTTTACAAATCTGTCTATTATAATGTTCTTATCCACACCAAGCACACTGTCAATGGCTCCTGTCATACCGATATCGGTGATATACGCAGTACCTTTTGGAAGAAGCTGATTGTCTGCAGTCTGAACATGAGTGTGCGTTCCGAACACACAGGTAGCCATTCCGTCAAGATAGAATCCGAAAGCACGCTTTTCGCTGGTGGCATCTGCGTGGAAGTCCACAATTATTATGTCCGCTTCCTCTTTTATTCGTTCTATTTCTTTTTTGCAAGCCAAAAACGGGCAATCTACATTGGCAACATTAACCCTGCCAATTGCATTGATAACCGCTATTTTTTTGCCGCATCGCTCTATAATAACACTGCCCTTGCCCGGAGCACCCTCAGGGTAATTTATGGGACGTATAATGTTGTATTCGTTTTCAAAAATCTTAAATATATCTTTTCTTCCAAAGGTGTGATTTCCCATAGTAACCACATCCACCCCTATATCCATAAGGGTGTCGTAATCAGCATAGGAAATGCCGTTGCCTCCGGAAGCGTTTTCACCGTTGGCAATTACTGCATCAATATTCTCTCTGTCTATAATATCCCTGAGCGTATAGCGTATATATTCCATTCCGTACTCCCCAAAGATATCTCCCACAAGAAGTATTCTCACGGTAAAACCTCACTTTCTATCAGCCATTGAATAGTGATTAAACAGTTCAAGATTAAAAGGCGGTGTCAAAAAACTTGTTTTTGCACCGCCGTTTTTTTGATTAATCTTTAAATTACTTAGCGTAATCTACCGAGCGTGTTTCCCTGATTACATTAACCTTAATCTGACCGGGATATTCAAGCTCGCTTTCTATCTTCTTAACAATATCGCGTGCAAGCAATACTGTTTCGTCTTCCTTAACAGCTTCGGGCTTAACCATAATTCTGATTTCTCTGCCCGCCTGGATAGCAAAGGATTTTTCAACTCCGTGGAAGGAATCTGCAATTTCCTCAAGCTTTTCCAGTCTCTTGATATATGTTTCGAGATTTTCTCTTCTTGCACCCGGTCTTGCGGCACTTATGGCGTCACAAGCCTGTACAATACATGCAATAATTGTAGTAGCCTCCACATCTCCGTGGTGTGCTGCAATAGCGTGAATAACCTCGGGAGACTCCTGATACTTCTTGGCAATATCCACACCTATATCTACGTGTGAACCTTCTATTTCGTGGTCTACAGACTTACCTATATCGTGGAGAAGTCCGGCACGCTTAGCAAGTTTAACATCTACACCAAGCTCGCCTGCCATAATACCTGCAAGATTTGCAACCTCTGTAGAGTGCTTGAGTACATTCTGTCCGTAGCTTGTACGGTACTTCATCCTGCCAAGGAGCTTGATAAGCTCGGGATGGAGTCCGTGAACACCGGTATCAAATGTAGCCTGTTCACCCTCCTGTTTGATGATGGCATCGATTTCTTTTCTCGATTTTTCAACAGTTTCCTCAATTCTGGCAGGATGTATTCTGCCGTCAACAATGAGTTTTTCCAGAGACATTCTTGCTATCTCTCTTCTTACAGGGTCAAATCCCGAAAGGACTACTGCCTCGGGAGTATCGTCGATAATAAGGTCTATTCCGGTTGCAGTTTCGAGAGCACGGATGTTTCTTCCTTCTCTACCGATAATTCTTCCCTTCATTTCATCGTTGGGAAGTGCAACAACGGAAACAGTGGCTTCTGCCACATGGTCAGCCGCACACTTCTGAATTGCGGTACTGATGATTGATTTTGCCTTTTTATCGGCTTCTTCTTTTGCCTGAGCTTCGATATCTTTTATCATTATCGCAGCTTCGTGTCTTACTTCTGATTCTATGTTCTTAAGAAGGTAAGATTTCGCCTCTTCCACAGAAAGTCCGGATATTCTCTCCAGAATTTCCATCTGTGCGTTCTTAACCTTTAATGTTTCTTCCTTAAGTACATCGACTTCTTTTAATTTTTTGTTAAGAAGTTCGTCTTTCTTTTCAAGAGAATCTGCTTTTTTGTCAAGTGATTCTTCTTTTT
>JAZPXS010000046.1:0-2451 GCA_045543775.1 Clostridia bacterium | reverse complement strand
GATTTTTATTTTATACTTATAGTAAGATATAATAAGTGAAGGTAATAAAACAAGCAGGAGGTACGACATGATAAAAAAAATGAAAATCGGAGTTATGGGGGTAGACAGAGGCAACTTTATGTTAAAGGCTGCCAATCTACTTTCTGATGAGATGGAAATCTCTGCAATCTGCGAAACAAACGAAAAAACAATAGAGAATGTGAAAGAGCTTCTTTCGGAAGATACAAAAATATATAAGGATTTTGATGAGTTTATACATTCGGGTATTGACGGAGTGCTTCTTTGCAATTACTTTCACGAGCATGCCAAATATGCAATAAAGGCTATGGAAGCGGGTGTTGCTGTTCTTTCGGAAACAACTGCTGCCCCAAGTCTTGGGGAATGTGTAGACCTTGTGGAAGCATACGAGAAATATAATGGTAGATATATGCTCGCTGCAAATTGTCTTTACTTCCAGCCTCTTACAGGAATTATGGAAAATTTAAAATCAGGTAAATACGGAGATGTATTGTATGCCGAAGCAGAGTATATACACCCTCCTGTACCCGGGTCAAAACCCACAATAGATTATAATAATTTGCATTGGAGAAAGACACTCCCTTCGTGTTATTACAATATGCATACTCTTGCACCACTTATGTACATAACAAAGACAGTGCCAAAAAAGGTTTTGTGCAAGGCTGTTGTGAAGGAACGTGATGGCAAAGTGGCAAACACGCCCAAAACCTTTACCCTTACCGAGATGGACAATGGTGCGGTATTTAACACAACCGGAGTGGTCGGCTTCGGAACCCACAGCAAATGGTACAGAGTTGCCTGCGAAAGAGGAACCTATGAAACAGTTCGCTATGATTACAGATTTGAACCTCTTCTTTCTATGGGACACGGTGTTCAAGAAACCGGCATCTCTTATCCCGACTGGGAGTGGGGCGATATAACCGATGATAAGAAAGCAAAATACAGAGACAAACTCACTGCTATAGGACACGGAGGTATAGACTTTTTCGTGGCTCTTAACTTCTTAAGGTACTTAAGAGGCGAGATAGAGCCATACTTCGATGTGTATCGTTCCGTAATGCTTTCTGCAGTAGGTATACTCTCGTGGTATAGTGTATTAAATGACAGCAAGCAGTACGATGTACCGGACTTTAAAAACAAGGATGACAGAGAAAAATGCAGAGGAGACTATCGTATGCCCTTTGGCAAAACACTTGATGAACTCTCCCTGCCTTGCAAAATAGAAAATTGAAAGGAAGAGGTAATACGATGAAATCAAACAAGTCGCTTGCAGGCGAAAAGCCTATGAGCTTAAAAAAAAGAAAATTTGATGCGGATAATTTCCAACTTTGGCTTTTGGCAATAATCCCCGTATTTTTGGTAATATTGTTCTGTTATGTGCCTATGGGCGGTATCATAATAGCATTCAAAGATTACAACTATCGTGACGGGGTGTTTGGATCTCCGTGGGTTGGGTTTGAAAACTTTAAGTTTATGCTTACCACACCAACCTTTGCCAGAATAGCAAAGAATACGATATTTATGAACTTAATTATGATAAGTATAGGTACATTCTGTTCGGTTATAGTGGCACTTCTTTTGTTTCAGTTCAGAAGCAGAACGTCAACCAAGATTTATCAGACTGTCATGATTACACCTCACTTTCTTTCGTGGGTTGTTGTATCGTACATGGCATATGCTCTTCTTCATACCACAAACGGCACATTAAATCAGCTTCTTGAGACAGTAGGGCTGGAACCTGTAGATTGGTACGGCGAGCCGGAAAAGTGGCCGGGAATTCTTACAATCGCATACATATGGAAACACATAGGTATGGATTCTCTGATATACTATGCCGCACTTATGGGTGTGGATTCATCTCTTATAGAGGCGGCTCAGGTAGATGGTGCAAATAAGCTTCAGGTTAACCGTCACATCATGATTCCCTGTCTTGCAGGAATACTCTGTATACAGCTCGTGCTTAAAATCGGCAGTATTTTCAGAGCAGACTTTGGCCTTTTCTATCAGGTGCCCCGTAACATTGGTGCACTTTACAGCACGACAGATGTTATAGATACATATATATTCCGTGCAATGCGTGTATCCGGTGATATGGGAACCTCGTCTGCTACAGGTCTTCTTCAGTCTGTAGTTGGATTTGTTACGGTAGTCGTTACCAACTTCATTGTTACAAAAATAGATGATGAGAAAGCTTTGTTCTAAGGGGGTGGGTATAGTGAAATTTTTAAAAGACAAGCAAATTATTCTAAACATTGTTTTCATCGTTTTGTGTGCACTTATGATTTATCCGCTCCTCATGGTAATTGCCGTGTCGTTCACAAAGGAATCCGATGTAGTAAAATACGGATATCTGCTCATTCCAAAAGAGATAACCCTTGCGGCGTATGAATATAAGTCGGATCGTAGCCATGTCGTTCTGTGAGCCAAGGAGTT
>JAZPXS010000045.1:0-2188 GCA_045543775.1 Clostridia bacterium | reverse complement strand
GCGGAAAAGCGGGGGTGTGGGGGTACGCAGTATCCCCACAGAACATTAAGACGGTTGGGGGCGCAGGGGGAACAACTGCAGGTTCCCCCTGCAATAAATAATATTTGAATTGACGTTCACTTTCACTTATGCTATAATACGCTTATAATTAATATTGTAATATAATAAAAAATACAATAAATATTGCAGCACTGTCCAAAAATATCAAACTTTCTTATATACTTGACAGCTTTTACGATAATATTATGTTTAATATGAAGGATGAACCGCTTCCCGAGGACAAGAAAAGCCGTGATAAGCTGGAAGATATAATATCCAATCTTCGTATCACCTGCAAGTTTTCCGAAGTGTCTCCTCTGGCAAATATCATCAGCGGAAACACATACGAAATTCCCCAAAAGGGCATATACAAAGCTGTTAAATTTGATTAGGAGGTAAATATGGCTCTTAGAGATATACTCATAAAAAATTCAATATCCCCTGAAAATGCAGATAAATTCTATAAATACTATGAGCTTCTTGTGGAGTGGAACGAAAAAATCAACCTAACTGCAATTACCCAGGAAGATGATGTTGCAGTAAAGCATTTTCTGGATTCGTTAAATGCCGCAAAGGGCATAGTAGAAGACGGTATGAGTGTTATTGATGTTGGCACGGGAGCAGGTTTTCCGGGACTTCCCGTAAAGATAGCTAACCCCGGCATTTCGCTTACTTTGGTGGACTCTCTCAATAAGAGAATAGGATTTCTAAATGAGGTCATTTCTTCCCTTGGTCTTAAAGATGTGGAAACTGTTCATTCCCGTGCGGAGGACCTTGGAATAAACAAGGATTATCGGGAAAAGTATGATGTGTGTGTGTCCCGTGCAGTGGCAAATCTCACCACTCTATGCGAGCTTTGTCTCCCCTTTGTAAAGGTTGGCGGACTTTTTGTAAGTCTCAAAGGCCCCAAGGCAGAGGAAGAAGCAGAGGAAGCCAAAAGGGCAATAGAACTTCTTGGCGGAAGACTTACAGACATAAAAAGCTACGACTTGTCCGACACGGATTTAAACCACAATATAGTTATCATAAAAAAGATATCGCATACCCCGACAAAATATCCCCGAAAGGCACCAAAACCATCAAAAGAACCGCTTAAATAAGGCGGTTCTTATTTTTTTGTGTCTATTTTGGAAGAACGGTTTTTGTTTTCTTTTGGTATTATATCTGTTACAATTAAAAAAAACGAACGGAGGAGTATTATGGAAATACTAAAGAAGGTGAAAGCACAGCTAATGGGTACAAACACAATGGGTTTTCCCGAGTCGGGAGGAAATGAGATAATCTATATTCCGGTACATCTTATTTTGCCCAACCCAAATCAGCCAAGAAGAATTTTTGATTGTGACGGAATAAAGGAGCTTGCCGATTCCGTGCGGAGCTATGGGGTTTTGCAGCCTGTGACCGTCAGAAGAAAAAAGGACGGTACATACGAAATAGTTTCCGGAGAAAGACGGCTAAAAGCCGCCTGCCTTGCGGGACTATTAAAAATTCCTGCAATTGTTACGGATATGGAGGATGAGGACTCTGCCATAGTATCTCTTATGGAAAATATTCAGAGGGAATCTCTTGGCTTTCTTGAGGAGGCGGCGGCACTAAAAAAGATACTTTCGGAATCAGAAATTACTCAAGGAGAGCTTGCTGTCAAAATAGGAAAAACCCAGTCCTACATAGCAAACAAAATAAGACTTCTTAAGCTTCCTGTAAGTGTACGGGAGATAATACGGGATTTTTGTCTTACAGAGCGTCACGCCCGTGAGATATTAAGACTCCAGGGAGAGGAAGCCCAGCTAAAAGCCGTGCGTAGAGCTGCAGACTTAAATCTAGGAGTCAAGGAAACGGGAGAGATGGTAGACAGAATTATAAAAAGAGGGGACAGAGAAAGTTCTCACGGCAGGGTTCTGCGTTCCATATCCGATGTGAGGGTATTTTACCGCACCATAACAAAGGCGGTAAACCTTATGAACGAGAGAGGTGTGGAGGCAAGTGCCAAAAAGGAAGAGACGGACAGCTACTATGAGTATGTGATTAGGGTAGCGAAGTGAAATAATTCTGTGGGGATACTGCGTACCCCCACACCCCCGCCTTTCCGCGTAAAAATACGGGGAAATCAAAAATATAAAACCTCAAAATTTTACCGACCATTGCGGAG
>JAZPXS010000044.1:0-3104 GCA_045543775.1 Clostridia bacterium | reverse complement strand
TGAAGATGTAATTGAGAGAAGCATAGCAAGAATACCGATGTATCAAACATTGGATACCATTATAATTGATACAAACGCAAAGGATGTGGCTGTGATTGCCAATGAGATTAAGCAGTTGTAATACTGACAAATTCCAATTTATAAAGTAAAATAAAAAGCACTGTAACGTTTAGCTACAGTGCTTTGTGTTATTATTCGTAAATTTCCCGTCGATGACCTACGTTTAAAATCAGTATTGTAATGGTATTATCGCTAATTTCGGCAAGCAAACGATAATCACCTACGCGATAACGCCATTGCCCGCTTTTGTTGGCGGTCAAGCCTTTTCCGTGAAGTCGTGGGTTTTCGCAGTTTTCAAGGTTTTTCCGTATCCAACCTAAAATCAGAGCGGCTGTAGGTCGGTCTAATTTTTTCAAATCTTTTAAAGCTCTTTGAGTGAATTCTACTTTGTATTTCATTGCAAACCAAGTTCCCTTTCCACATCATCGAGAGAATAGGTAACGGGATTTTCTCTATATTCTACCATAGCCTTATCAAACATTTCCAAGTCATACTCGGTTTCAATTCTGTCCATGACAGCCTGCCTTATAAGGTCTGATACGGAAAGCTTATTAAGCTCTGCATATTTTTTGATAAGCAATGCATCTTCTTCGTTTAATCTTAAAGAAATAGTCATATTAAGCACTTCCTTTCTGTATTACATTGTATTACAAACAATTGCGCTTTGTCAATAGTATTTGCAAGATTTATGAAAATATTTTAGTGTTATTTACGGGCGGGTTTTACATTTACGGCGGGGTTTATGTTGCCGTCGATTGTGCCGTGTTCTTCCTCAAACTTTTTGATGTTTTCGCGGATAAGGACAAGGACATGGCTATTTACGCTACGACCTTCATAGTCTGCCACATAGCCAAGCTTTTCTAACATTTCTTCTTCAATACGGATTGATACACTCTTAATAGCCATACAAACACCTCAAAATGAATATATTATATGTTTATTTTAGAATGATTATGTGGTAAAATGTTTTAAATAGATATATGGTATATCTAAAATATTTTCAAAGGGTGTTTATGGTGAGTTTAAAGAGGTGCTGTTTTGCAGGGCATAACGAAACATACGGCGATGAGGTTAAAGAAAAGATAAAAGAAATTGCGATAAAGCTGATTGAGGAAAAGGGCGTAGCTGAATTTTGGATAGGAAATTATGGCGGTTTTGACAGGTGTGCTGCATCGGCAATAAGAGAGGTGAAGAAAACATATACACACATTAAGCTTGTGCTTGTACTGCCTTACCTGACAAAGACTGTGAGTGAATATAAAGAAGAGTATTACGAAAAATATGATGACATCGTTATAGCGGATATGCCGGAGAAAATCCCTGCGAGACTACGGATAATAAAAGCGAATGAGTATATGGTAGATAATTGTGACTTTCTTGTTTGCAATGTGGAGCACTCCTGGGGCGGTGCGGCGAGAACGATGGAGTATGCGAAGAGGAAGGTGAGAGGAGTGTGGAATTTGGTGGAATAATATTTTGGAAAAGTGGAAAGTATTCCGATTTTCCGTATTTGCATATTTCGACAGATAGTGATATAATGTACTAAATAGAGATTAGGAGGGAAATTTATGGGACTTTTTGGACCTTCAAAGAAGGAAAAACTATTACAGAGTGAAAATGACACATTGAGGCAAGAGGTTATAAAGTTGAACAATATGCTTTTGCCTGAACACAAGGATATTATTTCATTAAATCAGGAAATTGAAAAGCTTAAAGGGACAATTGGCACATTAAATAGAGATATCGATGTCCGAAATAATACAATTAGTGGATTGAATAAAACTATAGAAGGATTGAATACGGAAATTGCAGACAAGCGTAAACAAATTTCTATTTTTGAAGTTGATTTAGATGCACAACAATATGGTCTATATAAGCCAACATTTGAGTTTGCAAATTCAGACTTGTATAAAGACAGATTAAAGGCTTTGCGTGACAAGCAAAAAGAATTTATAAAAAATGACACCGCAGCGTATGGTAGCACAAATTGGACTGTAAACGGAAATGAAGCAAAAGGTCGTGCTATGGTCAAAGACACAAAGAAGCTTTTATTGCGTGCTTTTAACGTTGAATGTGATGATATTGTTTCAAATGTAAAAGTATCAAATCTTGATAAGTCAATCGAGCGAATTTATAAAATAAGTGAGCAGATATCAAAATTAGGAAAAACCATGTCAATATCAATAACACCTGCTTACATACAGTTAAAGATTGAAGAAGTAAAATTAGCGTTGGATTTCCAGCAAAAGAAACAAGAAGAAAAAGAACTGCAAAAGGAACTTCGTGCACAAGAAAGAGAAGAGGCTCGCGTTTTAAAGGAAATTGAAGAGGAAAGAAAACGCTTAAAGAAAGAACAGACACATTATCAGAATGCTTTGAATACAATCTTGGCACAAATCGAAAAAAATGGTGAAACAGAAGACTTATTAGAGAAAAAGGCACAGCTTGAAAATCAAATTAGCGATGCTGCAACAGCCATTGAAAATGTTGATTATCGTGAAGCAAATAGAAAAGCCGGATATGTATACATTATTAGTAATATTGGTGCATTTGGTGAGAATGTATATAAGATAGGTATGACAAGACGACTCGATCCCTATGAGAGGGTTGACGAACTGGGTGACGCGTCTGTTCCGTTTAACTTCGATGTTCATGCATTAATATTTACAGAGGATGCTCCGGCATTGGAAGCGGCTTTGCACAAAGCGTTTGAATCCAGAAAGTTAAACAAGATTAACTCTAGAAGAGAGTTCTTTGCAGTATCATTAGATGAAATAAAGTCAGAAGTCAGAAAGAATTTTGACAAAACGGTTGAATGGGTGGATGTTCCCGAAGCGGAGCAGTATCGTCAATCGTTGTTGATGAAGAAATAGAGTACACGAAGATAGATGACTATTCTGCTGTTTTGAATCTAGCAAACTATAGAACCGTCATTCTGTCTATTAGTAAAATTTTCTTAAAAGAGAGGAGCATATAAATATGAAATTAACCTATTTTACAGTATCAAATTATAGAAGCATAACGAATGCATATAAAATGGAATT
>JAZPXS010000043.1:0-13286 GCA_045543775.1 Clostridia bacterium | reverse complement strand
CACCGCGGATATCCGCAAGGGTGAGCATGTACACACCCACAATGTGAAAACCAACCTATCCGGTACGCTCGAGTATACATATCGCCACAAGGATTACGGTATTGAAAAATGTGCCTCGCCGCTGACTTTCGAGGGCTATGTGCGGGAAAACGGCGATGTCGGTATCCGCAACGATATCTGGATAGTAAATACCGTCGGATGCGTAAACAAAATTGCAGAAAAGCTGGCATCCCTTACCGGTGCAAAATGTTTTTCCCATCCATTCGGATGTTCTCAGCTTGGCGATGATCAGGAAAACACCCAGAAGGTACTCAAGGGTATGGTAAATCACCCCAATGCAGGCGGAGTTCTTGTGCTGGGACTTGGCTGCGAAAACAATAATATAGAAGTATTCAAAAAGGTTCTCGGTACCTGGAACGACAAGAGAGTAAAGTTTTTGAATACTCAGGATTTTGACGATGATATCTCCGAGGGAGTACGCCTTATAGATGAGCTAAAAGCATACAGAGATACCTTTAAGCGTGAAAAGGTTCACATATCAAAGCTCAAGGTAGGACTAAAGTGCGGAGGAAGCGACGGACTATCCGGCATAACTGCAAATCCCCTTGTGGGAAGATTCTGCGACAGGCTCATATCCTACGGAGGCTCCTGCGTGCTTACCGAGGTTCCCGAGATGTTCGGTGCAGAGCATCTTCTTATGAACAGATGCGAAAACAAAGAGGTTTTTGATAAAACTGTTGAGCTTATTAATAACTTCAAGGATTATTTTATGCGACACAATCAGGTGGTGTACGAAAATCCGTCACCCGGAAACAAAAAGGGCGGTATCACCACCCTTGAGGAAAAGTCGCTGGGTTGTGTGCAGAAGGGCGGACTTTCTACCGTTGTAGATGTGCTTGACTACGGCGATACCCTTACAAAAAGCGGACTTTCGCTTTTGAACGGCCCCGGAAATGACATTGTGGCAGTTACCTGTCTTATGGCGGCAGGTGTTCACCTTATACTATTTACCACAGGACGGGGAACACCTCTTGGTGCACCTGTTCCCACGGTCAAGATTTCCACAAACTCAGACCTTGCAAACCGCAAGAAGTCGTGGATAGATTTTGATGCAGGAAAGGTACTGGAGGGGGAAAGCGACCTTACAGACGAAATTACAGAGTTTGTTCTGAAAGTTGCTTCCGGCGAAAAAACAAAGAACGAAATAAATGGATATGAGGAAATATCTATATTTAAAGACGGTGTAACACTATAAAAAAATTACTGTAAAAAATCGGTTGATTTTTTACAGTAATTTTTTTATTTTTTGTGTAAATTTTTATATTCTGTAGGTGTTATTCCAAAGTAGCTCTTGAACTTGCGGTAAAAATATCCGATATGATTGTAACCTATCATATTGCTTACTTCATTTGCAGAAAGAGATTCATCGTTTACAAGCAGTGACGCTGCCCTTTCCATACGCAGGGAGGTGAGCCTGTCAATAAATTTTTCTCCTGTTTTTTTCTTGAAATAAGCCGAGAAGTAAGCCGGAGACATAAAGACGTGGGATGCCACATCGTCAAGAGAAACATTTTCGCTCAGATGGTCGTAGATGTAGCTCGTTGCTGCATCTATAATCTTGTCGTCGGAGTCTATGCGGGGCTCCATATCCTCAATTGACGGGACATTTACAAGCTCCAGTATGGATGAGTGTGATTTTGATGAGCTTACCACGGCATCGATTCCCATTACGGAACGGAAATTTGATATTATTTCGGATGCAAATCTTTCGTTTACGGCTTTTATGTCCGGATTTTTGTGTATTATAAGCCACGCTATATTGTTGTATGAGCAAAGTGCCAGAGAAAAGAATCCGTCAGGTGTGCGGAAAGGGTGGAGATTGCTCATTGCGTGGTAGAGCTGCACGGAGTTGTATTTTGAAGTCTTTTCCTGAAAAGCGGCAAAATCGTGAATGTGAAATACAACCAGTGTGCAGGGGGTTTTGTCGGGATTTATGTCAATTCCGAGCTTTGAAAGCTGAGTAGGCATATTTTCCGTTCCGGTAATGTTGCCGCAAAGCAGATTGGAGAAAAACTGAAGCCGTTCGTATATATCGTCTCTGGAGGAGAATGAGTGGGGTGTTTTATCCACAGACTCTCTTACTTTTTCAAGAGTGGATGTAAAGGTATCGTAGTCAAGAGGCTTGGTGAGGTAATCCACAACATTTTTGAATCTGAGTGCCTGCTGTGCATAGGAAAACTCTCTGTAAGCACTGAGAATGATGATTTTTATGTCGGGATGTGAACCGTTCATCATAGCCACAATGTCAAGTCCGTCGGGTTTGGGCATACAGATATCGGTGACGATAACATCAACATCGTTGTTTTCCACAAATTCAATGGCATCGTCACCGCAGGAGAAACTCCCTGCGAGAGTATATCCATATTCGGACCAGGGTATTAACTTTTCAAGGCCAAAAAGGCTCATTTCGTCATCATCGACGAGTATGATTTTCAGTGACATATGAACCTACCCCTTACAATATTATATTTATCATAAATAATTATATCAAACGGCAAGAGGGATGTAAATGCACATTATTTAGAAATGAAAGTCATTTTTTTTTGATATTTACAGCGTATCCGGACTGATATCAGTAATAAAAGGAGTTGTAACAGTAACGGTTGTCGTATCATCCTCGCAGAAAATTCTGCAGCCGTAATCCTCGCCGAATACAAGCTTGACTCTCTTATTCACATTAAAAAGTCCCACATGATTCTTTTCGTAGCCGACACCTTCGGAGAGCATACGGTTGAGCTGTGTAAGTTCTGCTTCTCCGGGAACAGGGCCGTTGTTTTTTATAGTGACAACAAGGTTGTCCTTTTCTCTTTTCGTGCTGATGGAGAGCAGACCTCTTTTTTTATTTTTAAGGTATTTTATGCCGTGTTTAAAGGCATTTTCTATAAGGGGCTGAAGAGTGAACTTGATATACATACATTCACGGCTTGATTTCTCAATATCCATAACCACATCAAAATTGTTGTTGGATATATAAGATTGTATTGTGATGTACTTGTTGCAGTATTCAAGCTCATCCTTCATAGGTACCATATAGTTTTTGGTGTCTATGGACTCGGAAAGAAGCTCCGAAAGTACGGTAAGGGATTTGCTTTCCGGGTTGTTTACGCCGTTTTTCAGCATCAGCTCCACGCTCACTGCATTCAGTGTATTAAAAAGGAAGTGAGGTGTAAACTGGGACTGAAGTACCTGCATTTGCAGAGCTTTTAAGTTTGCAAAGCTTGTAAGAAGCTCTTCCTCCAGCTTTTCATTTTTGCTCTTGATGCTTAGTATGTTCTGATTTATATAATTTATTTCATTTGCCGCAGTAGAGAATTCGTCAAGTGGCTCAATGTCGTTGACATTTTTTATTATATCCTGAACTGCTCTGTAGGAGTATGAGGCAAGAATAAAAGCAAATACTACCGAAAGTATAACAACCGCAAATATAAATAAGATACTTATAAATATAAAATTGGAATATATAGGCTGCGGATGGTCAACGGCTATATAAAGAAGGATGTTATTTATACCTGAGGTTATTTCGGTGTATTTGTTGTGCATACGGAAGCTGTATTTATCCGAAGGTTTGCCCGTTTCAAAGTCGGGCTCTTCTGACCTGTATAGGACATCTCCGTTATCCGACGAAAGCTGCATATACACTTTTCTTCCGAAATAGTCGGTTATTCCGCTTTTTAGCTCAGTGGAGTTGATATCAAATACAACCAGTCCCCTCTTTTCCTTGGGTGAGGTAAGGTTGTAGCATATAGACACGGAGTTTTTGTTTTTTATGGTAAAGCAGTAATCATCGGAGGATGTATTCATCCACGGGAAGTTTTTAAAGTTTTCGCTTTCACTGTTACCTGTGGTGGATAAAACATAGCCTGCACTGTAGCTGTACACATATATTGCATCTATCATATTAGAAGATGTTGTATATTTTTCTGACAAATCCGAAAGCTCATTTATATGCTTTATCTGATATTCATTAAGACTGTAAAATCCGTTTGCATCCATTATGGATTCAAGTCCGGGCTCCAATATGAGAGATAGAAAGATTTTTTCCGTCTCTTCGTAGGCAGACTCTATCTTTACTTTTGCCATAGAATATATCTGCGTGGATGTCATTCTGGATTCAAGGGACATACTGCGGTAGTAGTACATAGCTGTGAGCAGGTTGAGAATGATAAGAGGGATGGCTATTATGACCGTGAACCTCTTCAGATTTGACATAAAAATACTGCTTTTTTTGAATCGGGAAATAAGATCCCGTTTTGATTTTTTAATTCCTAACATAAGCATACTTCTCTTTCTTTGTACTATGTAACGATAATACAATGGAAGATGTTTAATTGTCAAGTATTGAAAACATTTTGCGACGGATGTTACAAAAAGATTAAAAATCAAAAAAAAGTGCAGTGCAAAGCCAAAAAATATGCATTGATTAGCATATGCAAAAATGATAAAATACTGTTGTAATATGTGTGAAAGAGAGGTAATAAAATGAAAGTCAACAATCAAGCGGCATTATCGGATAAGCCAATGAAAATAAAAAAAAGCAAATTCGATATGGATAACTTCCAGATGTGGACGCTTGCAATTATACCCATACTCCTTGTATTCGTATTTTGCTACATCCCAATGGGCGGTATTATAATTGCATTTAAGGATTACAATTACACCGGAGGTATTTTCGGCTCTCCCTGGGTTGGGTTTAAAAACTTTGAGTTTATGCTCACTACCAATACATTTACAAGGATAGCTACCAATACGATAGTAATGAACTTTGTTATTATAGTTTGCTCTACGGTATGCTCGGTTTTTATAGCACTTCTTCTGTTCCAGATTCAGAGCCGCAATTCCACCAAGCTCTACCAGACAGTTATGATTACACCTCACTTTCTTTCGTGGGTTGTTGTTTCATATATGGCATACGCACTTCTTCATCCCACCAACGGAACATTAAACCAGATGCTTGAAGGTCTTGGTATGAAACCCATTGACTGGTATTCGGAGCCTAATGCGTGGCCTCCCATACTTACCATTGCTTCCGTGTGGAAGCACCTCGGTATGGATTCACTAATCTACTATGCAACTCTTATGGGTGTTGATATATCCCTTGTTGAGGCGGCAAAGGTTGACGGTGCCAACAAATTCCAGGTTAACCGCTACATAATGATTCCCATGCTTGCAGGCATTATGACAATTCAGATAATATTAAAGATTGGCGGTATCTTCCGTGCCGACTTCGGTCTGTTCTATCAGGTACCCAGAAACATCGGTGCACTCTACCGCACAACAGATGTTATCGATACCTACATATTCCGTGCAATGCGTGTTTCCGGTGATATGGGAACATCCTCTGCTACCGGTCTTCTTCAGTCAATAGTAGGCTTTGTCCTCGTTGTATTTACCAACTGGGTTGTAGGTAAATTTGACGAAGAAAAACAGTTATTCTAAAAGGAGGACAAAGACATGAAAAAAATAAAAGAAATGCAGCTTGGTCTGAACGTATTTTTCCTTGCACTTTGTGCTCTTATGCTCTATCCTCTCCTTATGGTTATAGCGGTATCTCTCTCCAGTGAGGCAGATATTGCAAACTACGGATATCAGCTTATTCCAAAATCTATAGACCTTTCCGCATACAAGTTTGTATTTGATAATCCCACAAGAATAATAAATGCATACAAAATAACAGGTATTGCATCTGTTCTGTATATGATACTTGCAGTGCTCTTTATGGCTATGGTGGCATATCCGCTTTCCAACAGAGCATTCAAGGCAAGAAAGTATGTCAACTTCTACTTCTACTTTACTATGCTCTTTTCGGGCGGTTTAGTTCCCAGCTACATTCTCATCACCCGCTACTTAAATCTTGACGATACCATCTGGGTATATGTACTTCCTGGTCTTATAAGCCCTTGGTACATATTTATGATGAGAACCTTCTTTGCGGATATCCCCGGTGAAATGCTGGAGGCGGTAAAAATTGATGGCGGTAACCAGTATGTTGCGTTCTTCGGTTTTGTGCTTCCGCTTTCCAAACCTGTTCTTGCAACAGTTGCCCTCTTTATGTTCCTTGGTAAATGGAACGACTGGAACACGTCTATGCTGTATATAAATGAGTCCAGACTCTACAGCTTGCAGTTTTTGCTTCAGGATATAATGGAAAACATCAATATGATTCAGTCCTCAACTGCTGATAAGCAGGCACTTATGGATGTAAAGGATATCCCTACGGAAACTGTTCGTATGGCTATGGCTATGGTGGTTGCGGGACCTGCTCTTGTTGTGTTCCCCTTCTTCCAGAAGTACTTTGTAAAGGGCCTCACGGTAGGTTCGGTTAAAGGCTGATATAAATCCTCGGATTTATATATACAAATTTTAAGGAGGAAAATGAAAAATGAAAAGATTATTGGCATTACTTTTAGTTTGTGTTATGGCACTTTCTTTTGCATCTTGCGGCGACAAGTCCAACGATGCAGAGGGTGCAGTAATTACCTGGTATGCATTTGGTGATGAGCAGCCTGATATGGCAAAAGTTATGGAAGCTGCAAATGCTATTATCGAACCCGAGCTTGGTGTTAAGCTTGATTTAAAGTTTATCCCCGCCAGTGCTTATGACCAGAGAATGAAGATGATGATGGCTTCCGGTGCGGAGTTTGATATCTGCTTTACTTCCAACTGGAAAAATGACTATGTTTCTGCTGCAAGAGACGGCGGTCTCAAGGATATCACAGAGCTTATCTCTGATGACCTCTATGGCATAATGGACGAAAAATACTGGAACGATATGAAGATTGATGACAAAATCTACGCAGTTCCCAATATGCAGGTTATGTACACACAGCTTGCAGTATCCGTTAAGAAGGATCTTGCGGAAAAGTATGATATTGACTTAAGTGGTATAGAGCATATCGAAGATATCGAGCCAATATTGGAGCTTCTTCACGAAAAGGAACCTAACCTTTATACATACAACAACCGTTGGTCAACACACCCCTGGACATATGATATTTCCACAGATGTTTCCGGCGGTGTCGGTGTTTCCGCTCTCAAGGCTACAGGTGAAATTGTTCCCAACGGTACACCCGAAAGCAAGCGCGGTGTGGAAAAAATCCGTGAATGGTATCAGAAGGGCTACATCCGTAAGGACTATGCTTCCGCTAACAACGATAACAACATAACAGATATCAACCAGGGTAAATATGCCGTAATGGTACAGGGTTACAAGCCCGGTCAGGAACAGGAAGATACTGTTAAGTATGTTTACAAGACAATCACCAAGCCTCACTTTACCGGTGCTACATCAACAGCTCTCGGTATCGGTGCCGGCTCCAAGAATCCCGAAAAGGCTCTTGAGGTTATTCATCTTGTAAATACAAACAAGGAGCTATATAACATCATCTGCTACGGTCTTGAGGGAGTTCACTACGACCTTAATGACGAAGGTAAGCTGGTTAAGAAAGAAAATTCCGGCTATGCTCCCAACTCCGACTGGCAGTTTGGTAACCAGTTCAACGCTATTCTTACCGAGGGTATGGATGACGATGTATGGGAAAGAACAAGAAAGCTCAATGACGAAGCTATTGTTTCCGTAACAACAACCTTTAAGCTCGATACCGAGCCAATAAAGAACGAACTTGCTCAGCTCAAATCCGCAAATGATGAGTTTGGCGATTATGTTACAGTTAAGCCTGCAGACTACGACAAGTATGTTAAAGAAAAGGAAGCCGCTCAGGAAGCTGCCGGCAGAGACAAGATTGTAAAAGAAATAGAAAAACAGATGAAAGCACACGTTGCTGCAAGCAAGTAATAATTAAATAGAAAAGTTTTCGACAAGCACCTGACCAACCTCAGGTGCTTGACGGGACTTTAAGAAAAAAGTTTTTTTGTGGCATTTTAGCATTATTTTTGGTTTTTTTGGTTAAATATGGGCGTTTTTTGAAAAAAAATAATATTTTTTTGTTAAATTAACTTTGAATATAAATCTGTATGAGATTTTACATATATACTCTGTTTTGAAAAAGGAGAATTTTATGAAGAGATTTTTATCCCTTATGATTGTTTGTGCAGTGATGTGTTCGAGCCTTATTGTACCCACAGTCAGTGCAGATGTATCCTATGCGGACCATGTTGTCGGTGAGATGCCTGCCAATATGCTGAAGACCGTATCGGAAATGGGTGATGCAAGCTCCTGGTGGGCAAATATGGGAACCACAAGCAACAAAATTTCCCGCGGACAGACCAACAGCTACAAGTGGACAACAATCAAGGCTAACGGAACTCCCGGTGGGACTATGACAGGAGACAGTGCTCCATCATATCTCATTAACGGAGTTTACGCCGGCGCAAATATTATAAAATCAAACAATTCCAGTGGCTTTGGCGGAGATATTGATGACAGCAAGGACTATGTATATGCCGTGCAGGTGCGAAACTGTGACAGTACATATACCCCCAATGTTCGTTTTCTCCTCTTTGATTTGGATGGTTATGTTGCCCTCAATGCCGTTGAATGGGGCAGTGAAGGTATGCCTGTTACAAGCACAGACTGGATGGATTTTAAAGGAAGCATCCGTTCTCCCGAAAGAAACAATACAGATACCGCCAATGATGTTGACAGGATAAGCATCGGCTTTAACAATGACACCATTGCCGGCAGTAAGATAGAAATAAACTTTACCGATACAAGCGAAGGTATGTATCAGATGTATTTTGCCGAGGAAGAAGCTTATGATATAACAAATGAGCTTACAAGTGAGTCTTCCTATGTAACACCTTTGCAGTCTGCCGCCTTTAAGGCACAGCTTACAAATCAGGTGGGACTTCCCGGTTACCTTGACCAGACCTTTGTCTGGAAGGTTCTTGACCGTGAAACAAGAAGCAAGGAAATAGAGGGGGTTACTGTAACCTCTTCCCCTGATACAACAACTGCAACCGTAACTGTGACAGAAGATGCAGAACCCGGACTTTATGACGTTGTTGCATACAGCGAAGCCTACGATATGGCAAAGGGTTACACCATAACGGTAGATACCCCCAGCAAATATGTGGACTATGTTCCCGGAGCCATACCCGAAAATCTTATAGGTAAGGTTGGCGGTGACAACTATGACCTTCAGTATATAGGTGTTGACAACGACGGAAGCTCCACCGGTGTTAAGGTCGGACACACCTATGCAGAAAAATTTTTCACCGTGAGAAGCGGTGCGGAATATGACGGCACAACCAAGGTGGGCAAAGCCGCATACAGACAATTTGGTGCGGTGCTCAGCGATTCAATCCTCACAGAAAAGCCTCACAATGATGTGACCTATGCAGTAAGATTTTCCGCAAGGAAAAATGCTTCCAGTCCTGCAGATACAAAGGTTGCTTTTGTGGCACATGACGCTGACAACTATTCGGTTAACCATACTACCAAAAATTACGGTACAGCAGGTCTTTCCCTCACAAGCACAGATTGGGTTACATACAAGGATGTCCTCCGTATTCCCAAAAAGCATGAACAGCTTGCAGACCGTACAAACAATCCTATTCTGGAAACGGTATTCCCCGTGGATGCACTTGCGGGAACAAGCTTTGATGTAAGCTGGAAATATAGCGGAACAGAGGAATTTTATCTTGCAGAGGAAGCTGTTTACGACATAACAAACACCATTACTTCCGGTTCTTCTGATGTAACCTACGGTGACACAGTAAAGCTCGAAGCATCCGTTGTAAACCAGATAGGCATCGAAGGCTACCTTGAGCAGAATTTCACTTGGGCAGCCGTGGATGCGGAAACAAGAAAAATCAAAGCTGACGGTATAACGGTAACTCCCTCAAGAGATACTGCAACCGCAACTGTATTTATAGGTGAAAACACAGCTCCCGGCAAATATGCCATAGCGGCATTTTCCGAGGACTACAAAATAGCCAGGGCAGTTATAATAACAGTTAAGTCGGCAGATATGTACGATGATTATGTGCCCGTAGAGCTTTCCGACAATATAGTTGCCAATAATAATGATGCAAATAACTTTACCGGCAGATGGCTCGAAACCTTTGAGGCATATGCACCCACTCACGCAAACGGTGTGACAGGTGCTATGAGATATCCTATGGTGGCTTCTCCCCAGTACTGGGGCGATTCCTCAACAACTCCCGTTGCCGGCGGCGAAATGACAAAGGCTATCGGCACATATCTCTGGAAGGCTGATACAAACTATGTTTTCAGCACTGACCTTAAAAACAATCCGGCTTCCGGTGTTAATAACACAAGATTTATTTATATGATAGACTCCCGTGACGGTACTACTACAAGCAGACCGTACTACACGGCAAACATTACCTCCAATTCCCAGTGGCAAAACTTCAAGTTTATGCTCCATGTTGATGCGGCGGGAACTTCAAAGAGTGCACTTTATTATGGCTATCCCAATCACAGCTCACTTCACAACCCCGAGGGAACAGACATTCTTCACAGACTTGGAAGCTTCTATGTGGCAGAGGAAAAGCCTCACGATATTCAGGTTACCGCATCAGACGACACGACGATAACTCAGGGAGAGGGAAGCATAACATTAAACGCGAATATACTTAACCAGATTGGACTTGAATACAGCGAAAAGGCAAATATCAACTGGTATGTAACCAACAAGTACCGCACAAAGGTTGTGGAAGGCTTTGACATCATAAAGTCCATAGACGGAAAAAAGATAGTTCTCTCAGCACCCAAGACTGTATCTCACGGTGAATACGTTGTATTTGCAGAGGACAGTACAAAGGGTGTGACCGGCTTCCGCAAGGGTATCGAAATAACCGTTGAGCCTTATGATATGGACTTAACCGATGAGGGTGCACTAATCTATGTAGCTCCCTATGGAGACGATGACAATTTTGGTACCAAGGATGAGCCTCTGGCTACTTTTGAAGGTGCAATCAGCAAAATAAAGGAGCTTGAAGCAAAAGATGTTTCTGTTGCACAGGTTATTTTCCGCGGCGGTGACTACAGAGTAAACGGTATAAGCATAGACGAAACAGTGTCGGGCATCAATGGCAGAAGTATTGTTTTCCGTTCTTACGAGGGCGAAAAGGCTTGCTTCAAAGGCTCTGCAGAGCTTGATATGTCAAAGGCAAAGCACATCACAGACACAGCACTTCTTGACCGTATGTACCCGTCCGTTCACGACAAGGTAGTGGTAATTGACCTTGAAGAGCAGGGAATAAGCCAAAGCGAAATTACAGAGCTTACAAATGTAAATTCTATCTATTCATTAAAGAGTACAGGCGATTACAATACAATATATGTAAACAATGTGGAGCAGCCTATAGCTCAGTGGCCTAACGGCAGAGAGTACACCACATGGACTCCCAAGTATGAGTGGTATATAAGCAGCAGCCTGAAAGGCGCTCTCTATCCTCATCAGATGGGCTATGCCGATGGAGACGCTCCCGACAGATGGAGCAAGGCAAGTCAGTGGTGGGTATCGGTATTCCCTGATTGGGATTTTACCAGATACAGATTGTCTCCCGAAAGCATTGACACATCAAAGAATATCATTTATTATCCCGAATCCACGGTTTCTCTCACCAGCACGGTATCCCGCCGTTGGAAGGCATACAACCTTCTTGAGGAAATAGACCTTCCCGGTGAATTTATGATAGACAGAGAGAATATGCTTCTTTACTTCTATCCTCCATATGATACAGAGGGTGCCAAAGTAGAATTCTCTGTGTCGGGAACACTGCTTTCCGTAAGAAATGCCAAAAATATACTTTTTAAGGATTTGCATTTCACACAGAATACGGCTACCGCTGTTATCATATCGGATGTTGACAATGTGGACTTTGACGGATGTACATTTACCAACATCGGTTACAAGGGACTTGTAAACAGCGGAACGGAAAAACCCGTAACCGGTGCAAACTACTGGCAGCAGTCCTATATGTACAAGGATTCCTCCTATAACTGCGATATCCGAAACTGCCTCTTTGATAACTGCGGCGGTGTATCTTTGCAGATAGTAGGCGGAAACAACGATACTCTTACACCAAGCGGTAATATAATAGAAAACAACATTATCACCCGTTCCAATCAGCGTTCTCCTGTGGATGCCTCCATGCTCGTTGCAGGCGTAGGAAATACGGTCCGCAACAATAATTTTTCCAAGAGTACCCAACACGCAATCACCATTATCGGCAATGACCACCTTATAGAAAACAACGAAATCCATAATGTTCTTCGTGAGGTTGCCGATGCAGGTGCTATCTATCAGGGCAGAAATCAGATGATGAGAGGTACCACAATATCCTCTAACCTTATCCACGATATATGGCCCACAGACAGCAGATTGGTAAGCGGAACCGTTGGTATCTATATGGATGACTGCCAGCAGGGTAATACAATAAAGAACAATTTCTTTATCGGAACAAAAACAGGATATAACTCTCACGGTGCCGCAGCTCAGAAGGTACTCAATAACATTATGGTAGATACCAATGCTCCCTGGAGATTCCACGGTAACCCCAACTCTTCCACAGAGACCACAGCTGCCGGCGGTACAAATAACTGGGACAGCTATGACGGCATTGCAGGCAAGGTTCGTTCTACTATGTATGACACTACCAAGAATACCGACACCATGGAGACCTTCCTTTCCGAAATAAAGGATATTGACCTTTACAGAGAGCGCTATCCTGACCTTGCAACATGGATAGATACAAATGACAACCCCCACAAGTACACAGTGTTTGGCGGTAATGTATCGGTGGATGCGGCTGCTGATACCTCCAACGAAAACCTGTTGTGCTGGGATGACCGTACTTACGCACAGATTGGTACAAACCCCACAGATTATACAAAGGATATATTTGTGGATCCCGAAAATCTTGACTACCGTGTAAAGAGCACAAGTGAGGCGGCAATAGCAAATCCCGGACTTCTCTCTGATGCAAACTTCGACATAAATACTCTGGGACTTACAAACGGCTTTGCCATAGACACAAGCAAAGCATCATTCAGACTTCTCTATCCTGCAAACAGTGATGCGGTGCCCTCGGATTTCACACAGCTTTTCTGGGAGGATGCACCCTTTGCAAACCGCTATGATATAATTGTTGCAACAGATGCTGAATTTAAAAACATTGTAGTCAGCGAAGAGGTTCACAACAATATCTACGATTTATCTTCTCTCACACCCGGAACCAGATATTACTGGAAGGTCATAGCGAAGAACACTTCAAGAAACCTGAAGGCACAGTGGGAG
>JAZPXS010000042.1:0-9309 GCA_045543775.1 Clostridia bacterium | reverse complement strand
GAAATCAGCTTTATCGGAGACGGAAGTCAGGATACAGTAGTTATCAAGGTTATGACCGATGAGGGAATTACCGGTATAGGTGAGGTTGACTCTTCCCCCTATGTTGTAAAAGCCATTGTTGAGGCAGACACATCTCATATGGTATGTATGGGACTACGTGATATTGTAGTTGGCGAAGACCCCTTTGATGTGGAAAAAATATGGTACAAGATGTACAATCTTGCAAATTACTACGGCAGACGAAGTGTTGCAATCCACGCAATGAGCGGTATAGATATGGCAATCTGGGATATACTCGGTAAAAAATTGGGTGTTCCGGTTCACAAGCTCCTTGGCGGTGCATTCCGTGACAAGATTCCTGCATACTGCAGTGTCCTTATGCCTGACAGCGAGGATGAAATAAAGAGAATTGCAGATACATATCTTCCCCAGGGCTACACAGGAATTAAATTCGGTTGGGGTGCACTGGGACAGAGCGATAAGAGAGACCTTGAACTTGTAAGAGCCTGCCGAAAAGCAATGGGCGACGATCCTCAGCTTATGATAGATATCGGTATGGTGTGGAGAGATGTCAAGACTGCCATCCGCCTTTGCAAGGAATTTGAGCAGGAGAATGTTTACTGGGTGGAGGAACCCTTTACTCCCGATGACCTTAATGCATATAAGAGACTTACAAGCAGTGTAGATATGAGAATTTCCGCAGGTGAGCAGGTGGGAACGATGTTTGAGTTCAACGAGCTTATTGCAGGATGCGGAATAGACATCATTCAGCCGGATATCAGCCGCTGCGGAGGTATCACAATTGCCAAAAAGGTAATTGATATGGCATATCTCCACAAGATTCCCGTTATACCTCACGCGTTCAAGACAGGAATCCTTATGAGTGCATCGCTTCAGGTTATTGCGGCGGCTCCCAATGCCCTCTGGCTTGAATACTGCTGTCAGGAAACAGTTCTTTCCAAAAATCTTGTCAAAAAGCATTTTGCCATCGATAATGAGGGTTATGTGAATATTCCCGACAAGCCGGGCCTCGGTGTGGAAATCGATGAAGAAGTATTAAAACGTTACGAGGTTAAATAATGGATACCTACAAATTGCAGGAAAAAATTCATACAGCCGTTAAGGAAAACCTGCACATCGGTATGACAGAAAAGGAGCTTGCGGATGTGGTATCTTCCGTCTGTCCCAATTGGCAGGGTGATATCATATCAGGCGAGCGTTCTGCAGATATTGAGGGTGTTCCCACAGACAGAGTGATAAAGTCCGGAGATGTGGTTCTTCTTGATTTGCAGGTGCGTGCTGACGGAAAGTGGTCAGACCTTACCCGAGTGTATTTTATGGGGGATATCTCTCCAAAACAGAGAGATGCATTTTACAGAGTTTCCAAAGCGATTGCGGTGGGCGAAAGGATGCTTATGCCCGGTTGCTCGGCTTCGGAAATATGGCACAATATGAGAGAGGCAATAGATTCTCCCAATGCCTTTACTCACCACGGCGGTCATAGAGTAGGGGATGAGGATATTGTTGCTGAGCCTCGGTTTGTGCCGGAGTGTGAGGAAAGCCTTACCGAGGGTATGGTGGTAACACTGGAGCCTGCCGTATATTATCCCGATGAATTTGGAATACGGCTGGAAAACAATTATCTTATTACAAAAGACGGTGCAGTGAGATTATGCACTCTCAGTATGGATGCAGATGAATTTACAGTGAAAGGATAATCTTTATGTTAAAAGGTGCTTTTGGTGTTTTGCTTACTCCCTTTACCGAGGATGGAAAGGTGGACTATAACGCCTACGAAAAAGAGCTGGATTTTGTTTCAAAATCCGATATTACGGGATTTTTTGTTTGCGGAACTACCGGCGAATTTATAAGTCTTTCCCCTGAGCAGAATGTGGAGATGCTAGAGTTTGCGGCAAGGTTTTTGAAAGGAAAAAAGAAGCTTCTTGCAGGTGCATCCGATCCCAATCCCGCAACAACAATTAAATATATGAAGGTGGCGGCAAACCTTGGCTACGATGCAACTATGATTTGCCCCCCTTATTATTTCACAATGAAGCAGGAGGATGTGGTGAGATACTATAAGTATCTTGCAAAGCAGAATATTTGCGATATAGTTCTGTACAAAATCCCTATGTTTACAAATACAATTGAGGTTCCGTCATTTGAAGAACTTCTCGGAGAAAGACGGATAGTCGGTATGAAGGATTCCTCTGCCAACATAAAGCAGATTGCCCACGAAGCTGATCTGGTACGCAGAAACCGTCCTGACTTTTCTCTTATGGGCGGTACTGACGATAGTCTTGTTCCGAGCCTTCTTGCAGGCTGTGTAGGCTCTGTTACGGCATTTTCCGTAATAGTACCCGAGGTCAATGCACGAATCTATGAGCTTTTTAATGCAGGGAAAATAAGCGAAGCTATGGACTTAAACCGCAAGGTGCTAAGGCTTCTTCGTCTTGCAGATTCCACAATGTTTCCAAGCGGATACAAGCTTGTTTACGAACAGAGAGGTCTGCCGATGGGACACTGTCAGGTGGTGGATGAGGCGGCAATCCGCTCTCTGCGGCTTGCCATAAGTGCAGAACTTGAGCTTCTCCTGAGAGAAGTCCGATAAAAAAGGTAGGTGTTTCTATGAAAGCAGCATTATGGGATAAGGTCGGCCATGTAAGTATTGTGGATAAACCCATACCCTCGGCAGACGAAAAGCACGTTGTAGTTAAAGTTAAAGCGGTAGGAGTATGTGCTACCGATATACATATGATAATGGGAAAGGTAAAGCTTGCCAAACCGCCTCATATTCTCGGCCACGAAATTGCAGGTGTTGTAGAAGAGGTTGGAGCAGGTGTTGACGGATGGAAAAAAGGTGACAGGGTGGTAATAGACACAATCATATCCTGTGGCAGATGTGTTGCCTGCAAAAGCGGACGCAGAGAGCTTTGCCCCGAAAAGCAGGAAATCGGATACGATCCATATGACGGCGGATATGCAGAGTATGTAAGAGTGCCTGCACAGTGCCTTGTCCGTCTTCCTGAGTCCATTCCTTTCAGGGAAGCGGCAATTATGGAGAGTGTGGCGTGCCCCTTTGGTGCGGTGCTTCGCATAGGAGTTAAACCCGGAAGCACAGTTCTCGTTCAGGGTGCAGGCCCTGCCGGACTTGCATTTTTGCAGGCGGCAAAAATAAGCGGTGCAAGAAAGGTCATAGTTTCCGCAAGAGGGGAGCAAAGACTTCAATATGCTCTGAAATTCGGTGCGGATGACGTGATAGATGCGTCAAATGAGGATGTTCTCTCCCGTGTGATGGAGATTACAAAGGGTGAGGGATGCGACTATGTAATGGATGCCGCAGGAAGTGTAGAGAGTATTCTCCTTTGCTTTGATGTCTGCAAGACGGGCGGAGATGTGCTTTACTACGGAATACCCGATGCAAGTGCAAAGATAGAGTTTCCCTTTATGAAGATGATGATAAAACAGCTTCGTCTCCACGGAATTCTGGAGTACTGTGCAGGGTGGGACACTCTGGTATCTCTTGTGGAGTCGGGCAGGATTAATCTTAGGGATATGGTTACCCACACCTTCCGGCTGGATGAAATAGACAAGGCAATCGAGCTTTACGAAAGGAAAGACAGAAGCCTTATAAAATCCGTTATAGAAAATTAACACAAAAAATAAGTGACTTGTTTTTAATCCTTATCGTATAAATAACGACTCTGCTATGAGAGTATCAGCTTTATCGTATAAGTGCCGATTCTTCTATGAGAGTACCAGATTTATCGCATAAGTACTATCTTTATTATATTAAATTATACTGAGCACACTCAACCTGTGGTTGAGTGTGCTTTTTAAATATTTTTTAAAAAGTTCTTTATAGTTGGAGAATTTTGGTGTAAAATAACTAACATAAACATACTTCGGTGCGAAAACGTGTGCCGAGGTACAAAACCAGCCTTAACGACCAACACTTTAGTGTTGATTGATAAGGCTAACAAATCAGAGGTATGCAATGGATAATTTTTATGGAAGAAAAATAGCACAGCTTCGTAAAGAGAAAAATATGTCACAGAGAACCCTCGGAGAGCTTTTGGGGATTACAGACAGAGCAGTTTCAAAATGGGAGCTTGGTTTGTCTACACCGTCAGCACAAAATCTCATTCGGCTTTCAGGGGTTTTTTCGGTGCCGATTGAATATTTCCTTTGCTTAGACGAAAAGTCATACGGAGACAAAAAAGAATCCGGCATGGAGTCTCTCAGGGAACTCTACAAAATCGGCAGAGGTCCCTCAAGCTCTCATACAATAGGACCGGAAAGAGCGTGCGTTATCTTTAAAAACGACAATCCCGATGCAGACAGATTTCAGGCTGTACTCTACGGCTCTCTTGCAAAAACAGGGAGAGGTCACGGTACAGATACAGTAATAAAAAAGACCATGCTTCCCACTGCCTGTGAGGTCAGATTTGATGCGGCAAAAAACAATCTGACTCACCCAAACACAATGGTGCTTACAGCCTTTAAAGATAGCAAAGTTATTTCAACCGTTCGGGTTCTCAGTGTAGGGGGAGGAAGTATAGAAATGGATAACTACCCCGTGGAAAAACCGAGGAAAATATATAAGCTTGACAATTTTGCGGATATAGCCGACTATTGCAGTAGGAATTCAATGAGACTATGGCAATATGTACTGGAAAATGAGGATAGCGAATTTGTCTCGTATATGCATATGGTATGGAATCAAATGAAAGAAACAATAAAAAAGGGACTTAGTGATGAGGGAATACTCCCCGGAGGACTGGGTGTTGTCAAGAAAGCTAAATCGCTGTACAATTCCCAGCATATAGACGAAAGTGCCCAGACAAAAGAAAACCGTCTGGTCTGTTCCTATGCATTTGCCGTTGGAGAGCAAAATGCCGCAGGGGAGACTATTGTTACTGCTCCCACTTGCGGTGCGGCAGGAGTTGTGCCTGCGGTTATGTACTATGAACAACTAAGGGGAGACTACAGTGACGAAAAAATAGTCCGTGCTCTTATGACGGCAGGACTTGTGGGTAATATCATAAAAACCAATGCTTCCATATCGGGAGCAGAATGTGGATGTCAGGCGGAAGTAGGCAGTGCCTGTGCAATGGCGGCGGCAGCTCTCGGAGAGCTTTTTGAACTAAGTACAGACAAGATAGAATACGCCGCAGAGATTGCCATAGAACACCATCTGGGGCTTACCTGCGATCCCATATGCGGTCTTGTGCAGATTCCCTGCATAGAGCGTAATGCCGTAGCCGCAATGCGTGCTATAAATGCTGTTTCCCTGGCAAGCTTTTTGTGGGGGAGCCGAAAAATATCTTTTGATACAGTGGTAAAAACAATGAAAGAAACAGGATTGGATATGCATTCGTCATACAAGGAGACCTCGGAGGGAGGACTTGCAAAAGTAAAGATATAAATATTAGCTTTTATATGAAAAAAATATGTAGAAATTCGCATTTAGAGGATTTCTACATATTTTTTACAATAGGTTTTTGTATTTTTACATTTCCGCAGGACACTGCCAGTCATATGCAGGCTCTATGTCCTTAAACGGGCGTTTGAAGAATTTTTCGTTGAGCTTTTCACCGCATCTTATATGGTTTACTACATTTACAAGTTGTTCAAGGTCTTCGGGAGTTTGATTGTGACCTCCGGTGCGGAAGTACCATATGAGGTTTTCTTCACAACCAAGGAATTTGTAAACCTCGCCTGCGGAAATTGTTGTCTGATATGTACCCACAGGGTTTGCCCAGATGTCGTTGGCAGCCTCGGAAACAAATAGAACTCTGGGAGCTATCATAGCCTTGAATTCGTGGGAGTCAAAGGGAAGCTCTCCCTCTCTGCCTATGTATTCTTTCATTCCCTGTCCCATCCATGCGGGGAAAAGGCGGAATATATTGTCAAGCCGTTCACTTACGGCAGTAGTTCCGTCTTCCATAAGAGCTTCCATATATATTCTGTAACCGCTATTACCTCCGCAGCAGGTGGCATTGGGGTTTACAATGGCGGCTCTCTCGTCAACGATACCTGCCAGAGCGGCAGTTTTGGCTCCTCTTGAGTGTCCTGTAAATGCTATAAGGTCAAGATCTACATTGCCGAGTATCTCAAGAGCATCCACGCATCTTGAATATCCCCACGCCCAGGCAGAAACCGCACTGAATTTACTTTCGGGATAGCATCTTTTAAGCTGACCGCCGCAATTACCGTCCTGCATATTCTGCCATATTTCGTTGCCAAGGTCGTATTCGCCTGTTTTGGTGGTTCTGAGGTCATCCAGATTGTATATGGATATGTCCGGTGCAAGCTCTGTGCGGTTAAACATTACCAGATTAATGTCTGCATCGGTTATTGTTTTTATCATATTTTGGTCAAACATTCTGCCAAAGCACATATCTCCCGATATTACTACGGGAGCATTGTTGCTTTTTGATGATGCCTTGAAGAGATACATATCCATAATTACGGGGTATTCTCTTCTTCCGGTTTTTATGCGGAATATGTTTATTGTGCCGTAGCAAAGAGGTTCAACCTCCAGAAACTCCGGCTCAGGAGGCATTCCGTCAAAGTGGAGATCTACTGTCTTTTCATATAACTCTTTTCTTCTTCTTTCCCAGTCCTCTTTTGTTCTGACTCTGGTTCCGTCATTAAAAAGAAAGGGATCAGGGAGCTTACTCATAAGCTCATATTTTGTAACATTTGTTGTGCTTTCGTTTACGATACTCATATTTTTCCCTCCGAATGTATTCCGCTTCATTTTATCACAGGAAAAATGCGGTGTAAATGCGTTTTTTTACGAAAAATCGTTTATTTTAATAGAAAGTTGCAACTTCCTGCTCGGGGGCACTTGTCATAGCTATGTCAGTGACAGTAAGGACAGGTCCCTTACACTTATACAACCTGTGGTATTCCTTGGTAAATCTTGCGGTTATTATTACCCAGTCCTTATTTTTCAGTGTAACTCCCTTGGGGAGAATGGTTATGCAGCCTTTAAATTCTATATCATCCACACAGCAGGTCATAACGTGGCGTCCGCAGACTACGGTTCTGTCTCCGAATTTTTCGTTGACAGCTACAATACCCTTGAAACGCAGAGTTTTGCCTACATATTTTTTCATATCCTCTGCCATATCTCTGTACCACAGAGCATAGTCCTTGTCTGCAATATCCACTATGGGAGCATCCACATCAAAGGGCAGGGGATCTTCCTTGTCGTCATATTCCATGGTGCCGTCGGAGTTTTCGTAGGCGATGGAGCACTGACGGCTTATACCTCGGATTATCTTGTGGAATTCATCTTTGTCTGTACTTTCGTCTGCACGGTTAAACACCACAAGCTGAGTGCTTGTGAGCTTGTCCACCACGAGGGAACGCATATTTGCATTGTAGTTAAGAAAAGTAGCTGAGTGGGCGAACATTATCTCCTGATATACAAACCATCCCTCAGGCAGATTGGAACAGAGGGAATCTAACATCCACATTCCGTTGTATTCCACAATCACACGTTCAATGTCAAATTTTTTTCCCAGAGAGGACAGATATTCTTTTGTGAGCATATCCTCACTTTCCACTTCCTGAATAAAAACATTTCCTCCGTGAAAACGGGATGTGTCAAGCTCCTCTATTCCCTCTTCGCAAAGGAGAAGGAGGGTTTTTTCACCGTCGTGAAACCGTACATCCTCCATAGTTTCCTGAATAGCTTTTGTCTTTCCGGCTTCCAGAAAACCGGTAAATATATAAAGGGGTATTTGCTTCATCTGATGTCACCTCATATATTGAATAGTTCTCCAAGTGCGTCCTCGTTGATTTTTGAACCGATTACGCATATTCTTCCCGTAAGGGATGGAGTTCCCATACGGACATCCGGCTCGCCGGGTACATAGTCAAAATGTATGAACTCACTGCCGTCGGATGCAACAATACCTTTGGCACGAAGCACTGTTCCGTACTTTTCTTCATTCTGAAGCTCAAGGAGAATTTTTTCTATTGCCTCGGGAGTGTACTTCTTGCCTGTTTCCTTGCCCCAACTGGTGAATACTTCGTCAGCGTGATGGTGATGATGCCCGTGTTCGTGGCAATCACATTCGTGGTCGTGGTGGTGATGCTCATGTTCGTGGCAATCACATTCGTGGTCGTGGTGGTGATGCTCATGTTCGTGGCAATCGCAATCGTGGTCGTGGTGGTGATGCCCGTGCTCATGACAATCGCAATCGTGGTCGTGATGGTGATGCCCGTGCTCGTGACAGTCACATTCGTGATCGTGATGGTGATGCTTGTGATGGTGTTCCAGCTCCTCTATATCTTCCGCTATGGTATGCTTTTCTTCCATTTCTTTCAGGAGTATTTTTCCGTCAAGCATATCCCAGGGAGTAGTAACTATCACACATTTCTTGTTGTGCTTACGCAACAGGGAGATACATTCTTCGATTTTTTCTTCCTTTGCACTTTCTGTATGGCTAAGAATTATTATTCCGGCATTTTCTATCTGGTCTCCAAAGAACTCGCCAAAGTTCTTAAGATACATTTTGCATTTGTTTACATCGGCAACGGTAGCGTAAACATTGAGTACAGCATCCTTTGCACCGACATTTTCAACAGCACGGATTACATCGCTGAGCTTTCCCACACCGGATGGCTCTATTATTATTCTGTCAGGGGCATATTCGGCAAGGACTTTTTTTAGTGCTTCGCCAAAGTCACCCACAAGAGAACAGCATATGCAACCGGAGTTCATTTCCGTAACATTTATGCCTGCATCCTGCATAAAGGCACCGTCTATGCCTATTTCACCGAATTCATTTTCTATAAGCACAAGCTTTTCGCCAATGTAAGCCTCGCTTATAAGCTTTTTGATAAGAGTGGTTTTGCCCGCACCGAGAAAACCGGAAAAAATATCAATTTTTGTCATTTAAATTACCTCCCATAAATATATTTGACTTTTGAATTTGTTTTTGGTATAATATCCCTGCGACGCAAACTGAATATGTAATCAATAAACAGGTGTATTTTTTATCTTTTGGTAAAAATGTACGCTCTGGTTCATAGTACACTGTTTGTTGATTATGAAGTTTGTGTCGCAGCAAAAAGAGCTGTGCATTTTTCGTGCGTCGGCTTTGTTGTCGGCGCATTTTTTAATGCACACGCATCGGGTCATTTGTTGCGAATCGATTCATGGTTAAGTAGCCTGTCCTGTCCGACAGGCTTTTTAACATTGTAGCACAATTTTTGAAGTGTGTCTACTCAAAAAATGACGAAAAGTTCGGCCTTAAAATAGAAATAACATAACAATATGGAAAAATC
>JAZPXS010000041.1:0-2267 GCA_045543775.1 Clostridia bacterium | reverse complement strand
GCAGATACAGAGGAAGACAAAATCTCCAAACTTCCCGAGCTTAAAGAGGGCGATACCCCAACCTGTGTTAAATTAGATAAGCAACAGCACTTTACACAGCCCCCTGCAAGATATACGGAAGCATCCCTTATTAAAATTCTGGAAGAAAAGGGAATCGGAAGACCGAGTACCTACTCTCCCATCATCACTACAATTATTGCCAGAGGCTATGTTGTAAGACAGAAAAAATCTCTTGTGCCAACAGACCTCGGAAGAATAGTAAACACAATTATGTGTGAAAATTTCCGGGATATTGTGGATGTTGGATTTACCGCAGATATGGAAGAAAATCTGGATAAGGTAGAAGAGGGCAACCTTAACTGGAAGTCACTTATTTCCGACTTCTACGGTCCTTTTGAAGAAACACTGAAAACCGCCGAGGAAAAAATCGGAGATATAGAAATAAAAGACGAGGTTTCAGATGAGGTCTGCGAAAAATGCGGAAGACTTATGGTTTACAAACACGGAAAATTTGGAAAATTTCTTGCGTGTCCCGGTTTTCCCGAATGCAGAAACACCAAAGCAATTGTTAAATCAATCGGCATAGACTGTCCCAAGTGCGGCGGTCAGGTTATAGAAAAGAAATCCAAGAGAGGCAAGATATTCTACGGATGTGATTCCTACCCCAAATGCGATTTTACTTCTTGGGACAAACCCACAAACGAAAAATGTCCCGACTGCGGAGAGCCTCTTTTTGAATCCTCTGCAAGAGGTAAGAGAAAATATTGTGCTAAGTGCCAACCCAAGGAGACAAAAAAATGACAGTTAAAGTAATCGGAGCAGGTCTTGCCGGATGCGAAGCCGCATGGCAGCTTGCCAAAAGAGGTATTAAGGTCAAATTATACGAAATGAAGCCTCTTTCTTACTCTCCTGCTCACAATCTTCCCACATTCTGTGAGCTTGTGTGTTCCAATTCTCTAAGATCCGATATGCTTGAAAATGCAGTTGGACTTCTCAAAGAGGAAATGCGTATATACGGCTCCCTTGTTATGGAATGTGCAGATGCAACCCGTGTTCCTGCAGGAGGTGCACTGGCTGTTGACAGAGTTTCATTTTCTGAGCTTGTTACAAAGAGAATAAAAGAAAATGAAAATATAGAAATAATAAATGAAGAAACCGAGGATATCAATCCCGATGAATACACAATTGTGGCATCGGGACCTCTTACATCCGATAAATTGTATGAAAATATCCGTAAGTTTTTGGGAGATGGGTATCTTCACTTTTTTGATGCGGCAGCACCTATTGTCACTGCGGAAAGCATTGATATGACAAAAGCATACAAAGCATCAAGATACGGAAAAGGTACTGCAGACTACATCAACTGTCCCATGACAGAGCAGGAGTACGAAGCTTTTTATAATGAGCTTGTATCTGCTGAGGTTGCAAAGGTTCACGATGCTGACTCCGAAACTGTATTTGAGGGATGTATGCCTGTTGAAACTATGGCAAAAAGAGGAAAGGAAACCTTGCTTTTCGGTCCTCTGAAGCCCGTAGGACTTGAAAATCCCTATGACGGCTCGCTTCCTCACGGGGTTGTTCAGCTTCGTCAGGACAACAGAGAGGGAACACTTTATAATATAGTAGGTTTCCAGACACATCTTAAGTTCGGAGAACAGAAAAGAGTGTTTTCCATGATTCCGGGACTTGAAAATGCAGAGTTTGTCCGCTACGGAGTGATGCACCGCAACACCTTTATAAATTCCCCCAATCTTCTGAACTGCCACTATCAGGTTATAAAAAACCCGAAAATCTTTTTTGCAGGACAAATTACGGGAGTTGAAGGCTATGTGGAATCCGCATCCAGCGGAATGGTTGCAGGAATAAATATGGCTCAATTTGTAAAAGAAGAGGAAATGACAGATTTTACATCCATTACCGCAACAGGTGCTCTTGCACATTATGTGAGCGAAGGCTCTGTGGGTAACTTTCAGCCAATGAATGTAACCTTTGGGATAATTGACTCTCTGGAACAGAGAGTCCGCAAAAAAAGAGAAAAAAATGCTCTTCTTGCACAGAGAGCATTAAACAAAACAAGAGAGATAAATGCAACACTTTTGTAAAATATTTAAAAAATTGACTTTTGCCGTGTATTTTAAAATACACGGCTTCCCCTATTTTTAAAAACTTTTTTTGTTGTAAACAGGCTTGTTTTTAATTTTTCCTTGAAATATGATGTTTTTTTTGTTATAATAGTAGTGTACGAATATGAAGATTTGGTGGATAAT
>JAZPXS010000040.1:0-11630 GCA_045543775.1 Clostridia bacterium | reverse complement strand
TCACCTTTCCAGTCGGTACCCACTTTTGCGTGTCCTAGGGTGAGCAAATTAAGATTTATTCTGTTTGATATCTTGCAAAGGTGTTGATTTCCTGTGATAGACATACTCAAATCTCCATATTTTATACTCATAATTCCCTTGAAGTAAGGGAGAATCGCTACTAATATACTATTATAAATACATATGTTGTAAAAATCAATATATTTTTAAAAATGGAGGTATAAATGTATGGTATTAAGAGATAGGTTCTGGCTTTGGGGACATCCCGAAGGCAGATATAACGCTGAATTCGGTAACAACAAGGAATCCCGCATGACACCAATGGAAGGATGTATGTATCTTGGAGTTCGCAATGTGTTTATGGTGCCTGTTCAAAGGGATGTTAATGAAAGACAGTACAACAAGTCCTTCAAAACTCTGAATCAGGTAGGGTGGGGCTATAGCCTGCATCAGAAAGCGCATTGTAAATTTGACAGAATTCTGGAACAGGCAAAAAACTTTCCCAACATAGGATGCATTGCTCTTGATGATTTTGTCAACGGACTTTCCGGTGATGACGATGCCGTATATGAAGAGGTAAAGAATCTTCAGAATATGCTCGATAACAACGATATCCGCAAGCTTGACAGTTGGATGGTTCTCTATACATGGGAGTTCGGTACTGATGAGAAAAAAGATGCACATCTCAGGCCTTTCCTTGATATTGTAAACGGTGTAATCATGTGGACATGGAAAGAAAAGGATGTGGAGCTTATTCCGGAAAAATTTGAAATATTCAAAGAACTTACTCCGGACACACGCAGAATGGCAGGATGTTATCTTTATAACTTTGGTGAGCACAAACAGGCTACCGGAGAAAAGGTCAAGTGGCAGCTTGACTTCTGGAGGGAGAAGCTCCTTTCGGATGAAATTGAGGGTGTTGTACTTCATACAAACACAATGGCAGATCTGGATTATGAGGCTTATGATGTTGCCTGCCAGTGGATGGATGCCCATGGTGATGAAGAAATATGTTGTTAAACAGTAAAAAACCGCAAAAGGATATTTTTGCGGTTTTTTTGTATTATTGCTTGAATTTTTAGCAATATTTGATATAATAAATTTATACATAAAATATAAAGTTGTCACAGAAAGGGGAGAACCAATGGAAAAAATTCATATTCTTTGGGTTGCCAGAGCCAATGCAACGCCGCAATGGACGGTGAAAAAACATACACATCCATATTATCATATGTTTTATTCTTTGAACGGAACTCTTCGCTTTGAATTTGATGATCACACATACGATTTGCCCCCCAGACACTGCCTTTTGATTCCAAAAGGTGTTGAGCATGCGTATTATAATGATGGGGTAGAAGCAGTTGAATATATGGAGGTTAAATTTTCGTTGCTTAAATCCTCATTTGAAGCACACATTGCCCGAAGACATATTCAGATTTCGGACAATGAACTTGTTGGGAGTCTCTTCAAACAGATTTTGAAGGAATACTCAAAATTTGACAATCGTGCAGATGATGCAGCCGTGTCCTATCTTCTTGCTCTCTTGAATGTACTTGGAGAAGACGAAAGGTATCGGACACAACAGCAGTTCAGATATTTTGCTGCAGGAGATTATTCTGAACTATCCCAAAAAATAATAAAATATCTTGAAACTCACTATTCTGACGAAATATCTCTTGACAATCTTGCAAAAATGTTTAGTCGAAACAAAAGCCATCTGTGTGTAGCATTTAAAAAGGATACACATATGACGATACTTGATTGCCTCAACACAATCAGGATTCGGCGTGCAGCAGAGCTTGTTGTGTACAGTGAATATAGCCTGGCACAGGTTGCCGGAGAATGTGGTTTCACTTCTGTCAGCCATTTCAACAGAGTTTTTTTGAAGTATATAGGTATAACTCCCGGTCAATGCCGAAGAGCATATCCGGCAGATGCTCTGATAACATCCGGTAACGAAAAAGAGTTCAAAATAGAAAACAGCTTTATGTACAGTGTTCTTGCCGGAAAGCTTATCACTCCTCAGATGATAGATAAGCTAGACACACTGGAGATAAAACAAGATAGCTTATAAAAAATACCCGCAAATACAAGTAGATTGTGTTTGCGGGTATCGTATTTTATGGTGTGTTTAATTGCTATTAAGTCAATTTTCTATGCGTATTGCACCGGATTGAAGCATTGCGGAAATTTCGCTTTCTGTATAGCCTAATTCCAACAGTACTTCCTTTGTGTCTGCACCTATACCGGATGCAGGGACTGTTTTAAGCTCGCTTACTGAGTTCATTTCTATGGGACTGCTTGGCATAACATCAGTATTCCCGTTTGCAAATTGTACACGCTCAAGGAATTTGTTTGCCCATGCTTGCTCATCTGTTGATATATCGGCAAAATGTGTCATTTTTGTAAGAGGAAAATCATTTTCTTCGGAAAATTCAAGCCATTCTTCGCTTGTTTTTGTTAAAAATATCTCTTCGAATTCTTTGAAATAATCAGAACGGTTTGCCCAGCGTTCCAAAGCAGTTGCATACTTGGGGTTTTCCAGGATATCTTGTCTTCCGACTTTTTCGCAAAGCATATTTGTCATACGCTCTGCATATCCCGCAAGATATACCCATTCTCCGTCTTTGCACTTGTAGTAACCTCCGGGAGCACCTTGAGATGCTCTGTCTCTTGGGAATACCTGACCGTATGGTCTTTGGGATATTATAGCCATTGTTCCCATAGCGAATATCGCGTTGTGGTATAAGCACGAACGTACATAATCTCCTTTTCCGGTTTGGGTGCGATTGTACAACGCAGAGCAGATTTCACCCATTAAAAACATTCCGGTGAGTGTATCGCCCACGCTGTAGGGAGGGACAACAGGTGTGTAGTGTTCTCCATCATCAACTGCAAGGTCTCGTAAAAATCCGCTTCTCGCCCAGAAGGCAGTTGTATCAAAGGCGGGTTTTTGGGCATCAGGTCCCTTTTCGCCGTAACCTATTACACCGGCGTATATAAGTTGCGGATATTTATCTTTGAGATCCTCGTAAGAAATTCCGAGCTTTTTCAATGACTGAACACGGATATTGGTTATAAATATATCACTTTGGCTAAGTAATTTATGAAATGCTTCCATTCCCTCGGTTGTTTTTAAATTCAACGAAACATATTTTTTTCCGGTATTATAGATGTCAAAAACAGGATTCTCGCTATGAGAAAACCTACGCGGAAGGTAACTGATGCTGGTTTCTCTCCAGGTATCGCCATTGATGTTTTCTACTTTAATAACCTCTGCACCCATATCGGATAACAAACGTGCACATACAGGAGCGGCAACAAAGGTTGACATTTCCAATACTTTAATTCCGGTTAATGGACCGTTCATAAAAATCATCCTCCTAAAAACTAATCAATATGTATAAGTTTAGTATATCACTCATTATACAATTGAATTTTTGAGTTTGTCAACACTAAAACCAAATAATTTTAAAAAATACTTTTTAAAATTCCAAAAGCACAGTCTTTGGTAACGCAACAAAATAATTGACTTATATTTTGGTTTTGCGTTAAAAAACATTAATAATTACAAAAAGTATTGACAAATATTTTAGTGTATGCTATTGTTTGATTAAAGGGTTTGAGATTTTAAAAACAAAATATTTTTAAATTTACAAGGAGGATAACCCAATGAGAAATGTTGTAATTGTAGACGGCGTGAGAACCGGCTTTGGAAAACTTGGCGGTGGCTTGCGGCAGTTCCCCATGTCGCATCTGTCCGCTATGACAATTGACGGTTTGCTGAAAAAAACAGAAATATTGGAGCGAGGCGGAGTTGTTGAAGGTGTGTATATGGGTAGTGCGTTGCACGATAACCAGACATACTCTCCGGCAAGATTTGCTGTACTGATGTCAAAATTGGGATATAAGACATGGGCAAGCTATGTAGAGCGTCAGTGCGGTTCTGCAATTGATGCAATTAACCATGCTGCAGCTGCAATTATGATAGGCACAGCCGACATAATGATTGCAGGTGGTGCTGAATCATATAGCCAGTTGTACAGTAAGTTTTCAATGGCTGTAGAGCCATACAAGCTCATTCCCCCCAGACCAATCCCGCAGCTTTTGGCACCTATTCCGGAGGATTCATGCGATATGATAACTACTGCGGAAAATATAGCTAAGATGTATAATATTACTCGCGAGGAATGTGATGAGTTTGCATATAACAGCCAGATGCGTGCGGCAAGAGCAACCGAAAATGGATATTTCAAGGAAGAAATAGTACCGGTTGTTACTCCTGCAACAAGAAAGACACCTGAAATTGTTTTTGATACTGACGAGTTTTTGCGTCCTACAACTACAATGGAAGGTCTCTCCAAGCTTGGCAGTGTAAAACCCGACGGTGTAACAACTGCCGGCAATGCTTCGGGAAGAAATGACGGTGCAGCAATGCTTCTTCTTATGACCGAAGAAAAGGCAAAAGAGCTTGGATACACCCCTTATGCAAGATTTGTTATGGCAGGAAACAGTGCTCTTGATCCTAAGATTATGGGTATGGGACCTGTTGAATCAAGTTTGAGTGCTATTAAAAGAGCCGGACTTACTGTGGAAGATATAGGCGTTTGGGAATGTAACGAAGCATTTGCCGTACAGAACCTGGGAGTTATCAAAGAGATTGAAAATGTTACAGGCAAGAAGATAGACAGGGAAATCTGGAACCCCAATGGCGGAGCGATTTCTTTCGGTCATGCAAATGGTGCTTCCGGCGGAAGAATAGCAATGTTTGCTATGCGTGAAATGGAAAGAAGAGGATGCCGTTACGGTCTCTTTACATCATGCTGCGGCGGCGGACAGGGTGTAAGTACTATCATAGAGAACCTCCGCGTGTGAGGATAAAATAATTTAAGAAAGGAAAAGATAACTATGTATGATTATAAAAATAAATATGCAATTGTAACCGGAGCCGGAAAGGGTATAGGCCGTGTTATAGCAGAAAGATTTCTTCAGGAAGAAATAGAAGGATTGGCTATTCTTGATTACGATGCTGAACTGATAAACAAAGCAGCAGAAGAACTCAAGGGATATGGCAAAAAGATTCTTGCTCTTTGCTGTGACGTATCCGACGAAGAAAAGGTTAAAGAATGCTTCGATACAATATACAAGGAATTTGGCAGAATAGACATACTTGTAAATAATGCCGGTATCACAAGAGATGTTATCTTCCACAAGATGACACCTGCACAGATGCACCAGGTTATGAATGTAAACTTTTTCGGAACATACCACTGCCTTTATAATGCAGTACCGATAATGAGAGAGCAGGGCTACGGCAGAATTGTAAATATTTCTTCGACATCATCTTATGGAAATGCTGGTCAGGCAAATTACAGTTCATCCAAAGCCGCAATGGAAGGTCTTACCCGTACTCTTGCAAAGGAACTCGGAAGAAAAGGTATCACAATCAACTGCGTACTGCCCGGTTACATAGATACAGAAATGATGCGTGCAATTCCAGAGGAAAACTTAAAGAGAAGCATCGCAGCTACTCCTATGCAGAGACTCGGAGAACCCGAGGAGGTTGCGTCACTTGTTGCATTTCTTGCCAGTGATGAGGCTTCTTATGTTTCCGGAACATGCATAATCTGCAGCGGTGGATCTATTATACATTAATAATAAATGATTCATTGACAGCAATTTGAAAGGGAACTGTCTCAATAATTGGTTTTTAACTGAATTGAGACAGTTCCCTTTTTTAGTACTTGATTTCTTGGTGTTTTTTGCTATAATAAGCCTATGTAGAAAATTCAAAATATGATCATTGGAGAGAACATAATGGTAAAAGCAATTATTTTTGATAAAGACGGAACGCTTATTGATTTTGATTCTTTTTGGATTGCAGTTTCCGAAAACACAATAAATTATATTTTAAAAAAGCTTAACCGGGAGGATATCTCACTTGAAGAAATGCTCGGTGCAATTGGTGTGAAAAATGGTGTTTCTGACATAGACGGGTTACTTTGCAAGGGTACATACGAGAAAATAGCAAAAGCATTAAATGATATACTGAAAAAGCACGGATGTAACATAGATGAAGAGGAAATAGTTTGTATGGTAACAGATGCCTATAGGCTTAATGCATATTCCGGCGAGGTAAGACCGACTTGTGAAAATATAAAAGAAGTCCTTTCCAAACTTAAGGAAATGGGCATTAAACTTGCAGTTGTTACAACGGATAATCCGGAAATTACGCATATGTGTCTTGAAAAGCTGGATATCGAATCTCTTTTTGATAAAATCTATACTGACGACAAAAAAACTCCGGTCAAACCCGATCCGCATTGTGCACTCGACTTTTCTGCCCTTACCGGTGCCTCCAAAAATGAGATGATTATGATTGGTGATACAATGACAGATGTACGGTTTGCAAGAAATGCAGGAATTACCGTAATCGGAGTAGGGGAAACCGAAGAAAAAAGACGCCGTTTGTGCGGGTATGCGGATGCTGTAATGCACGATATTTCATATGTGTTTGAGTATATAGAGGTGTAAAAGTAGAGATGTTTTCTGGTATTTTTGCAGGAATTACCTGGGCTTTGGAGACAGTTATACTTGGACTTGCATTGGCAATGACACCCTTTGTTTCCACCGAACAAGGACTCCTTCTTGCTCCGTTTGTAAGTACATTTATTCATGATGCGGCTTCCGCACTATATATGTTGATATTAAACGGTGCAAGGCGAAATCTCAAGGACCTGCTGAGAGTTTGCAAGGGAAAAAATTTAAAATGGCTGGTATTGGCATCCGCAATTGGCGGGCCTGTGGGTATGACGGGATATGTGCTTGCGGTAAATTATATGGGTGCATCAATAGGAGCTGTTGCAAGTGCAATTTATCCTGCTATCGGAAGTGTGCTGGCTTTTTTATTTCTCAAAGAGAAAATTAAATGGCACCAGTGGGTATTTTTGGTTTTGACGATGTTGGGGGTTTTTGGCTTGAGCTATTCTCCCGAAATTGACATCAAAAACTTTGGAATCGGATTGTGCGGTGCTTTTATGTGTGCCTTCGGATGGGGAATAGAAGGGGTAATTTTATCAAAATGCCTGAAGGATGAAACCGTCAAAAGCGAATATGCTTTGCAGATTCGTCAAACAGTGTCAGCCTTGATTTATGGAATTATCATCATACCCTCCTTGGACGGAATTGGTTTTACTGCATCACTGTTTGCAAAAGGAAACTATAGTGTAATTTTTATTATTCTTGCTGCAGCACTTTGTGCAACAGTATCGTACCTGTTTTACTACAAAGCCATAAGTTCCTTGGGTGTGGCAAAAGCTATGGGATTAAATATTACTTATACCGCATGGTCAATGTTTTTTATGGTAGTTTTATTTAGAGATTTCAGTAATATCAGCATCCTTACTATATCCTGTGCGTTGGTGGTCGTTATATGCGGAGTTTTTGCTGCGGCGGATTTTCGGGAAATCTTCAACATTCGTAAAAAGAATAGAAAGTGATTTATGTTTAATTTAGATAGGAGAGGATAGTATTATGTACAGAGAAATAACCCCTCAGGAAGCAAAAAACATAATGGATTCATGCAAGGATTGTGTGATTCTTGATGTAAGGCGTCACGATGAGTATGAAAAAGGACATATTCCCGGTGCTATTCTCATTCCTCATCACCTCATACCCGATATGGCACCTGATATGATCCCCGATAAGGACAAGCTGATATTAGTCTACTGCCGTTCCGGCAGACGCAGTAAGCTGGCATCACAGCTTCTGTCGGATATGGGTTACAACAATATCAAAGAGTTTGGCGGTATATTGGATTGGCCGTATGATATTCAATGATTTTGATATTGATTCATTGTAATGGATAGTGTTCTTGATTTAGCTGATAAATTTTTTATCCAGTCTTGACAAAAATCGTATTTAAATTCGTCAAAGTCAGAGCTTTCCAATCAAAATATTGATTTATGGTGTTATAAAAAATAAATGGATTAAAGGAGAAAAAACTATGAACAAAAAATCTTATTTTTACATTGATGATGTTGTGTGGCCTTTCCGTGATATTACAAGAGAGAAACCCAAGTCCATCTTTGATCAGACACTTTTAAAAATGTTGAAGGAAGCCCACGATAAATACGGAATGAAGGTGGTATTAAATGCCTTCTACCGCACAGATTATTATTACGGTGACGATGAATTCACTCTGGCGGAGATGACAGATGCATACAAAGCGGAGTGGGAAGCAAATTCCGATTGGTTAAAAATCGGTTTCCATGCAAAACAGGAGTTTCCCGATTATCCTCATGTAAACATAGATTATGCCGATATGAAGAGTATGTATGTCCGCTTTAAGAATGAAGTTATCCGCTTTGCAGGTGAAAAGACTCTTTCCACAGCGTTTAATCCCCATTGGTCACCTGTAAGTAAAGATGGACTAAAAGCAATGGTAGAAGAGGGAATTACAATGGTTTCCGTAACAGCTGGCGAAAGAAAGGAATATAACGGTAATCCTGCGTCACTTCCGTACGGTCACGCAGGCAGACTTCTTAATAACAGAAAACCCGAAACCGCTATTTTCTTCAGAAATATCAAAGGTGACGAGGCTATCAACGATTCCATTTGCGGCTATAACCATATTTCTACAGAAGATTTCAGAAGAACTTTGGATAACTGTGAGGTTATCTACAATGAGGAACTGGGAATTTACTACAAGAATTTCTGCAATGGAGTTTGTCTCAATCTTTCTCCGCTAAATGAGATAGAATCTGATATGTCAAGAGCCTTGGGTAAGGACTACATATGTATTGCCACACATGAACAGTATGCATATCCCGATTATTATGCATATCAGCCTGAGAGCCGCGATAAGCTTATGAAAGCGTGCGAATGTATCAATAAATATGGTTATGAGTATATATTTGTGGAAGATCTGGCAAAGTGAGTTATAGCATTAATTTAAGTTCGAATAACTTCTGAAGATGCGAAAGGACGATTTTAATAAAGCATCTGTTTGAAATGACTGCAGGCTTTTCCTATGCTTGCTATTCCCCGTCGCTGAAAAGATGTATTGAAGAAACGGATGGTAAGTGTCCTACTCGCGAGGCAATGAAGTACCTTGCTAAGGAACCATTGCTTTTTGAACCCGGTGACAGATGGGAATATAGCTTGTGCCACGATGTTCTGGCTGCACTTGTCGAAGTGTTATCCGGAGAGAAATTTGAAACATATGTAAAAAAGAACATATCTTGCTACACACATATTGTCTTCGCCGGCGGCAGGATTGCGTACAAAGCTTCACAGATTTGTACGGGCAGAGCTGTTTGATAACAGTGATTTTGAAAGTATATATAAAGAATTGAAGGATTTGTATGACTACAATTTAACATATTGATGATAAAATTGTAAACAGAACGGGAATAGCCTGTCGCTTCGAAAAGTGACAGGCTATTTGCTTATCTTATATTGTCAAATATCTCTAAAATCTTTTGTATAAAAGGTTTAGCCAATTTGTGTTATAACAAGATGTGCAGAAACAGGTCTTGTTCCTCCGGCAAGGGGAGTAATTGTAAGCGCTGCCACATTACCTGCAGGATTTCTTACGGTTAAAATTGAATTGATGGTAGTTGTTGTTACAATAGCCATTTCGACAATTTGAGAAGTGCCTGTTGCACGACCTGCGACAGTATATGCCGGATCTTCATCATTCAAAGTTAATATTAAGTTTGCATTTTGTGAATATTTATGATAAGATATAAAATCAGGGAAAAGTCGATATATCAGCGAATCTCTAAAGTGTTTATTAGGAAAAATCAGTTGAAAGCACAGACAAAAATAAGAAAGGCGTGAGAATAATGAGCTATGAAATAATTGATTTTCATATGCATCCTTTTTTTGAAAAGGCAGATGATTTCAACTTTCACAAGGAGGTTGTGGATTTTACTGTTTCCGATATCAAAAACGAGCTTGGTAAAGCCGGAATCACTAAATTTTGCGGAAGTATAATAAAGCAAAAAGGCGACAGCTTTGCTTCTTTTCACAAGAGCAATGAGGAAGCACTGAAGCTAAGGGATATTTATGAAGGAAGCTACATACCCGGATTTCAGATTAGTCCCGACTATGTGGAGGAATCCCTGGAGGAGATAGAATATGCCCACGAAAACGGTGTTAAATTAATCGGCGAGCTTGTGCCATATATTCACGGATGGGATGACTATTCCAACGAAAGGTTTGGTGTTCTTCTGGATCGCATAGCCCGTTACAATATGGCGGTGAGCCTCCACACAATAAATCTTGAGCAGATGGAAATAATGGCAAAAAATCATCCCGATGTTACATTTGTTTTTGCTCATCCGGGCGAAAAGAACATTGCTCTCCAGCACATAGATGTTATGAAAAAGTGTGACAATGTGTATCTTGATATTTCCGGAACAGGAATTTTCCGCCTTGGTGTTCTTAAAAGACTGGTGTCCGATGTGGGAGCGGAGCGTATATTATTTGGTACAGATTTTCCCATTTGCAATCCGCATTGTTATGTGGCAGGAGTTATGGGCGAAGATATTTCCGACAGAGAAAGAGAACTTATCTTTTCGGGTAACGCCAAGAGAATTCTTGGACTATAAGGTGGTACATATATGGGTGTTTTTTCATCAACATTAAATCAAATAGCTTTTCTTTTTGGCTTCATAGTAATAGGATACATTCTCATCAAGATAAAGGCTCTGCCACCCAATGCTTCCGAAGTACTTTCAAAGCTTGAAAACAATGTATTCATACCTGCACTGGTGCTCGGAACCTTTGTTTCAAACTTTACTGCAGAGCGTATCAGCTCGGCGTGGAAGCTTCTTTTTGTAAGCCTTGGCATTGGTCTTGTGGCTATCGTTTTTGCAATCATAGTTTCCAAGGTTGTAACAAAGGATAAGTACATACAGAGGATATACACCTACGGTCTGTCTTTTTCCAATTTTGGTTTTATGGGCAATGCCGTGGTAAATAGCCTTTTTCCGGATATGTTCTTCGAATATCTTATATTTACTCTTCCTTTGTGGACACTTATTTATCTTTGGGGAGTTCCTCGTCTTTTGCTGGCAGATGCAGGGAAAAAGCAGACTCTTAAAGAAAGTGCAAAGTCTTTTTTAAATCCCATGTTTATTGCAATGGTTGTAGGTATGGTAATAGGTCTTGCATCTATCCCTGTGCCTCAGTGGCTTATGTCTTTTATCAAAGTTTCCGGTGATTGTATGTCTCCCGTAGCTATGCTTCTTACAGGTATTGTTGTGGCTTCCGTATCACTCAAAAAGGCTGTTTCAAATGTCGGTGTGTACATAGTTACCCTTGTGAGACTTCTTGTTATGCCGCTTATATTTATTTTTATTACATTGTTTGTTGATATGCCCGAGACTATGTATATGTGTGCGCTTTGCTCGATTGCAATGCCACTTGGACTTAATACAATTGTTATTCCCTCGGCACTTGGCAGAGACACCACCGTTGCTGCAGGAATGGCGGTTATTTCTCATCTTGCGTCTGTTGTTACAATTCCTCTTATATTTGCCATTGTAAATTAGAGGTGAAGCGACTATGTCAGATTGTATAAATTACAATATTACCAAGTCGGATCGTAGCCATGTCGTTCT
>JAZPXS010000039.1:0-4657 GCA_045543775.1 Clostridia bacterium | reverse complement strand
AATGTTTTTCATATGTTATCACCTATGCATAAAAATTCATTATACATTGTAATTATACACTCTATATATAGAAAAGTCAACTTGTATATCACCCCTAAATTTTAAAAGAATAATACCTCAAAAAGTCAAATATAAAACATTTCACACTTACACTATTTCCAAAACACATTTCCATAATCAGTAGCTTTAAATTCCGCATTGAAATATGCAGGATTAAAAAATCAAAAAGAAAAAATCCAATTCTTCCGAAAACGGCAAATGCTATATTTCAGTTCCCTTATGCATTTGCCGTTTAGCGAGGACTAGAGGCGGAAACCGCCTCCTCCGCAGCGTTCGGATAAGAATTGGATTTTTAATTTTGATTTTCCTGCATATTTCACAGCGGAGAGCAGGGGATGCACGAAGGGGAACGCGGAGTTCCCCTTCGTAATTAATAATTTAATAATGTATTTTACACCGGATAAGCGGGGGTGTGGGGCTACGCAGTATCCCCACAATACTACCTTATCTTCACTTGTCCCTCAACATAATCCACGGTAACAACTTCCTTTTCCTTAATCTCTCCTCCAAGGATTGCATCTGCCAGGAAGTCCTCAACCTCAGATTGTATCGCCCGTCGGAGAGGTCTTGCACCGTAGATATCGTCATAGCCTGCCTCAGCGAGGTGGTTTGTAAGCTCAGGAGTAAACTCAACATTGTAGCCGAGAGCTTCCATTCTCTTTCTAAGGGAGGAGAGCATAATTGTTGCAATCTCCTTTATTTCCTCGCTTGAGAGCTTACGGAACACAATGATTTCGTCAATTCTGTTTATAAGTTCGGGACGGAACACCTCTTTGAGCTCCCCTATAACTCTGGACTTTGTAGCCTCGTAGTCAGCATCGGAGCCACCGTCAGAGGAGCCAAAGCCAAGGGACATTTTTGCTTTTTCGGTAATGAGTCTCGCACCCACATTTGAGGTCATTATGATAACCGTGTTTTTAAAGTCCACTCTTCTGCCCTGAGAATCGGTGAGTATGCCGTCCTCAAGTATCTGCAAAAGAATGTTGAACACATCGGGATGAGCCTTTTCTATTTCGTCAAAGAGTACCACGGAATACGGCTTTCTGCGTACCTTTTCCGTAAGCTGTCCCCCCTCCTCGTAGCCTACAAATCCGGGAGGCGAGCCTACAAGACGGGAAACATTGTGCTTATCCATATATTCACTCATATCAATGCGGATTACTGCATTTTCGTCACCGAACACTGCCTCGGCAAGAGCCTTGCACAGCTCGGTCTTTCCGACACCTGTGGGGCCAAGGAAAATGAATGAGCCTGTGGGACGCTTGGGGTCCTTAAGTCCCGTTCTTCCTCTCCTTATGGCTTTGGAAACTGCTACCACCGCCTCGTCCTGACCTACGACTCTTTCGTGGATGATTTTTTCCATATTCTTGAGCCTTTCCTCTTCCTCTCCGGCAATTTTGCGGACAGGTATGGAGGTCCAGTCGGTTATAACATCGCAGATTTCATCTTCGGTAACACAAAGTCCGGAGTTGGTCTTGCCCCACTCGGTTTTCTTTGCTTCCAGCTCTGCCTTTATCTTTTCTTCTTCGTCACGAAGCTTTGCGGCAGCTTCAAAATCCTGATTTTCCACCGCTTCCCTCTTTTGGGAACCAACAAGGCTGAGTTTGTCTTCAATATCCTTTATGTCGGGGGGAGCAGTAAATGCCTTCATACGGATTTTGGAGGATGCCTCGTCTATAAGGTCTATCGCCTTGTCAGGGAGAAATCTGTCACTTATATATCTGTCAGAAAGCTTTGCGGCGGCGGAAAGTGCACCGTCGGTAATGGTAACCCCGTGGTGGCTTTCGTACTTTTCCCGTATTCCCTTCAGAATTTCGATAGTTTCGTCCACAGTAGGCTCCCCTACATTTATAGGCTGGAAACGGCGTTCAAGTGCCGCATCCTTTTCGATATTCTTGCGGTATTCGTCAAGGGTTGTAGCACCAATAAGCTGAAGCTCCCCTCTTGCCAGCATAGGCTTTAAGATATTTGCCGCATCCATAGCACCCTCTGCCGCACCTGCACCCACAAGGGTGTGCACCTCGTCTATAAAGAGGATGATGTCCTTGTTCTTTTTCACATCGTCCAGTGCGGATTTGATACGCTCCTCAAATTCGCCTCGGTATTTTGTACCTGCAATCATACCGGAAAGGTCAAGGCTGTAGAGCTTTTTGTCCTTTAGTATTTCGGGAATTCTGCCCTCGGCTATGCGGGAGGCAAGTCCCTCTGCCACGGCAGTTTTACCAACACCCGGCTCACCGATAAGACAGGGGTTGTTTTTGGTTCTTCGGGACAGAATCTGTATTACTCTTTCTATCTCCTTGTCTCTGCCTATTATGGGATCAAACTTTCCCTCACGGGCAAGTCGTGTGAGGTCTGTTGCAAATTTTTCAAGGTTCTTTGCATCGCCCTTTCCCTTTGATTGAGTGCTACCCGATTGGGATTGATTTGCACTCATTGATGCCGCATCAAAGCCAAGCTCCCTTAATATCTTTGCCGCAACACTCTGTCCCTCACGGATGATGGCAGAAAAAATATGCTCCGGCTCTATAAGAAGGTCTCCTGCTTTCTTTGCCTCGTTAAAGCTTATTTCCAGTATAAGCTTTGTGCGTGGTGTTATGGGCAGTGACTGTCCGGGAGAAACTGTACCGCCGGGACGTGTGTACTCGGCGATTTTTGCAGTGAAAGCCTCATATGTTATACCGCAGCTTTCAATATCAGCGGCAGTATCGCAAGTTGCATCCTTTATAATAGCCGCCACGATATGCTCCGTGCCCACATAGTTATATCCCATTTGTGCGGCAATGTCGTGGGCAAGTGTAAGTATTGTTCTGGAAATGTCCGAAAATCTTGAATCCATATTCTATACCATCCTTTCTCTGACAATTTTTGCTCTTAATATATCCCTTTCTCTGGCATCCGATGCTCTGTCGGAAAGATGTGCGGCAGAGGTTTCCACCATAAGATAGTTGAGAGTTTTCGGCTCAACATCCTCTACAAGTCCAAGGGATATCCCCTGTCTTATGTTGGAAAAAAGCTCAAGCATCTCCTTGCCGGACAAGAGCCTTGCGGTTTTGAGTATTCCCAGGGAACGCATTATTTTGTCTTCCATTGCGGCTTCATCCTGCTTGTATATTGTCTTTCGCAGAGAACGCTCTTTGGCAATAAGCTCGTTTACCACACTGTTTAGTCTGTCTACAATTTCAGTTTCACTTATACCAAGCGTTGTCTGATTGGAAATCTGGAAAATATAACCCGAAGCCTTGGAGCCTTCGCCATACATTCCCCTTACGGTAACACCAAGCTTTGCCAGTGCGGCAAAGAGGCTATCTGCCATATTTGCCTTGCATATTGCAGGCAGATGCATCATACAGGATATTCTCATTCCCGTACCAACATTGGTGAGACAGCTTGTAAGGTAGCCGTATTTCTGGTGAACGGCATAGTCCGTTTTTTCCGATATGCACTCGTCAAGACCGGATATCACCTCATATGCCTTCTGACACTCAAAGCCTGCAAAAATCGTCTGCATACGGATGTGGTCCTCCTCGTTGACCATTACGCTGATGCTCTCATCACGGCTTATAAACACTGCAGAGCTTTTTTTCTGGGTTGCAAGGTTAGGACTTATAAATCTTTTTTCTATCAGTTTGTCCTTTTCCGTCTTTGATGCAGGGGGGATATCTACACGGCTGAAATCAAGATTGGTACCCTCAAGAGCTTTTTCCGTAATATCCACAACTCTTGCGGCATCCTCGGGACTTATCTTTCCGGGAAAGGGTATACCCTTGAAATTTCTGGCAAGACGTATTCTTGTGCTGAGAACAATATCGCTCTGAAAACCCGAATCTTCATACCATTTAGCCATTTTCCTCCACCTCCATCTTCTTTATTTTGTCACGAAGAACTGCGGCATCCTCATAGCGTTCCTCGAGGATTGCCTTCTGCAGCTCTGCCTTGCACGCAGCAAGCTCGTTCTTCTTTTCTATCTTTTTGCCGTCGGCACCGCCAAGGGAACCCTTGTGAGTGGTAGATGGCTGAATTCTGGAAAGTGAGCTTTCTACAACCGCACCAAAGGCATCATAGCATCCGTCACACCCCAGAAGTCCCGTACGCCTGAACTCTCCGTAGGTGGTACCGCAGTTAGGGCACTGGGCGGCAGTTTTGACCGCAGCACTCTTTGGGGGTGCAATAAAATCATTGAGAAGTCCCCCGATATCAAATATGCTTTCGCTCTTGGATATGTAGCCAAGAGCATGAGCACATTCACTGCAAAGGTGAACCTCTGTCATATTTCCGCCCTTAATCTGCTTGTAGTGAAATGTTGCATTATTTGAATTACAGTTTGTACATAACATAATTTTTACCTCCTTATTATGCAAAAAGTAAAAGCAAGTTTTTGAAAATATCTGCCCTCACCCTGCCCCGCAGGTTTCCGTCGGAAATGGCGGAAAGTGCCGCACCGGAGCAAGCCGTCATTATAATCTGCACCCTGTCGGCATCGATTATGCCGTTTACATAAAGGGTGTTGAGTATGGCTTCCACTGTCATTATATCCACAGTGGGACCTATACTATTCAATATATGTTCTATCAGATTTGAATCGGAAAACTCCACA
>JAZPXS010000038.1:0-6025 GCA_045543775.1 Clostridia bacterium | reverse complement strand
ATAACCTTGGGACCAAGTCCCAATTCCTTCATAATAACATACAGGTCGTTGTGAAGTCCGTAGGTAGAAACGCTGAATTCCATATGGTATTTTTTCTCGGGACTCATAACAGAGCCGCAGGTGAGAAAAGCACCTCTTAGGAATGCCTTTTGCTTGGCAGAACCTTTTATGTAATCAGTATTTGCCCTGAACCCCATAAAATAATTTATATCCGACGGCTTTTTTATAAAACCCAGTGCCATCATAAGGGAAACCGCTTCGTCATTTTCGGTATAAACTACATAATTGGCATTCCCCGAGGGAGTTTTGTTTATCTTTACACCGGAATTGACTCCTACCGCTTCCTTCATAAGCTGATATATTCTTCTTGCAATTTTTGGGTTTTCTGTGACAACGGAAAGCCGCAGTACGGTTTTTTCCCTCTTTAATCTGCCTCCGTACGCAACTGCACCGATAAGCTCACATATGTTGGATGCCGTTGACACATTCCGCACTTTGACAAGTTCATTTTTTGTATCGGAAGAAAATGACATTTCTATCTCCTTTTAAAATTCTCCGACAAATTTCACCTCGGTCTCCAGCAAAACACCAAATTTATCGGACACTACCTTTTGTATGTGCTTTATGAGATTTGCCACATCACTTGCCGTGGCATCGCCTGTGTTAATTACAAATCCGCTGTGTTTTGGGGAAACCATTGCCCCTCCTACACAACAGCCTTTTAGCCCTGCATCCTCTATAAGCTTAGCCGCAAAGTAACCCTCCGGTCTTTTGAAGGTGCTTCCGGCACTTGGATATTCCAAAGGCTGTTTTTCCTTTCGTCTCGCATTAAGGTCTGCCATAAGAGCCTTTATCTCGTCCGCATTGCCCTCTTTAAGACTTATCTCAGAAGAAAGAATAACATCATCGGAGGTAAAAACACTTTTTCTGTAGCCAAAACCGTGTTCTTCCCCTATAACGGTTTTTATTCTTCCGTCCGAGGATATATATGTGGTCTTGGTGACAACATCCTTAATCTCTCCGCCGTAAGCTCCGGCATTCATAACAACTGCTCCACCCAGCGTACCCGGTATTCCGGATGCAAATTCAAATCCTGCAAGAGAATTCTTCTGTGCAACGGAAGCTATTCTGGAAAGAAGTGTGCCTGCACTTGCTTTGATTACATTTGTGCACACTTTAGTATCGGACATATTTTTGCCTATGGAAATAACAGTTCCGTCATAGCCTTTGTCCGACACAAGAAGATTGGAGCCGTTTCCTATTACCATATACTTCTCTCCGGCTTTTTTCAGACCATTCACAAGAGCTACCGTCTCTTCCGCAGAGGACGGAAGAACAAAATACTTTGCCCTGCCCCCTATGTGAAAGCTGGTATGAAGCTTCATTGGCTCATCTGTTAATATGTTTTCTTTTGGAATAAATTCTGTTATTAAATTTAAAGTATCTATTACAAGCAACTCCTTATTTAAGTAATGCAGCTCCTACTATTCCTGCTTCATTGCCAAGCTTGGCAATAACAATTTTGCTCGACTCGCAGTAGCCTGTACCGTAATAATATTTTTCCACATATTCCTTCACAGGACTTAGAAGTGAATCTCCTGCCCTGCTTACTCCCCCACCGATTGCAATGACCTCCGGTCGGAAAATATTGACGATATTTATTATCCCCTCTGCCACATATATTGCATATTGGTCTGTAACCTTGCGTGCGGTTTTGTCACCCTTGTTGGATGCCTCCCACACTATTCTTCCGTTTGCTTTTCCGTCATTTTCCTGTATCATTTTCCACAGGAGACTATCCTTGTCGGCCTCTGCAGCTTTCATTGCATCGCGTACAAGAGCGGTAGCGGAAGCGTATGCCTCCCAACAACCCTTTCGTCCGCAGGTGCAGTCTTCTCCGTTCATATTAATTACCATATGGCCTATCTCTCCGCCGCCTCCAAGGTAGCCGGAATAGAGCTTTCCATCGGTAACAATTCCACTGCCTACTCCGGTACCGAGCGTAATTGCCACAAAGTCCCTGATACTGTTGTCGCCAAGGGCAAAATATTCTCCAAGGGCGGCACAGTTTGCGTCATTATCCACATAAACGGGTTTGTTTATATATTTTTTGAACTCCGAAACTATGGGGGCATCCTTCAAATCTATGTTATTGCTGTATATTACAACACCTTTTTTTGAATCTACAGTACCGGGAATACCCATACCGATAGATTCTATTTCGTCCATGGAAACTTCTGCCTCTTTAATAAGCGCAAGACAGAAATCCGCAATATCTTTTGCAAATTTTTTATATCCGGCATTGGCATCGGTCACTACCGACGACTTGCAGATAATAGTGCCGTCACTTCGGACTATACCACCCTTTATTGTGGTACCGCCAACATCTATACCTATACGATACATAATATTCCTCCGATTATTATTTATTATTTGTTTTCATTTCGTTTATGAGTCTTTCGTTAAGAGCTTCTGCCGCATTGTAGCCCATTCTCTTCTGACGGTGGTTGATGGCGGCAACCTCAATTACTACAGCAAGATTACGTCCCGGCTTAACCGGTATGGTAAGTGAGGGTATCTTGATGCCGAGAATTTCAGTATATTCGGTGGTAAGTCCAAGGCGGTCATACTGCTTCTTGTCCTGCCAGATTTCCAGATTTATTATAAGGTCAATCTTTTCCATATTCTTTACGGCACTGACACCGAAAACATTCTTGACATCTATAATTCCTATACCGCGAAGTTCAATAAAGTGTCTTATGATATCCGGTGCACTTCCAAGGAGAGATATATCCGAAACCCTCTTAATTTCCACCGCATCGTCGGCAACTAATCTATGTCCTCGCTTTACAAGCTCTACTGCTGTCTCGCTCTTACCCACACCGCTGTCACCCAAAAGCAGGACACCCTCGCCGTGTACCTCCACAAGAACCCCGTGAGTGGTGATTCTGGGTGCAAGCTCAATGTTTAAAAAAGCTATAAGTGAGCTTATGAAATGAGATGTTGACAAGCTGCAACGCAAAAGCGGTGTATTGTATTTTGCTGCAACCTCTTTCATAACATCGGGAATTTCCAGATTTCTGGTAAAGATGACGCAAGGTACATCTTTTTCGAAAAACTTTTCCAGTACTTTCCTTAGCTTATCATCGGACATTTTTCCGATGTATGAAGCTTCAACCATTCCGAAAACCTGAATTCTTGTATTGTCAAAATAGTCAAAATATCCTGCCATCTGCAAACTGGGACGGTTGACCTCATTGTTGCAAATGAGAATTTCGTTCATATTTTCCGGCTGGTTTATTATTTCCAACTTAAATTCTTTTATTATCTTTTCAAGTTCAACAGTGAATTTTTGTCCTTCCATTTTGTCACCTCAGACATATATAATTATACGATTTTATCATACCACAAAATGCAGAATAAATCAACATATAAATTGACTTGATTTTTGTGTCGTATAATGTTATAATGTCGATTACAAGAATGTCCGAAAAGGAGCAAATGCAAAATGAGTTATTCAAGAGAAGAATTTGCAAAGCATATGCATAACTGGAATGAGCTGTTAAACAGCTACAAGCTGCCCACATGGGATGAGCTTCCCACTATAGATTTGTATATGGATCAGGTTATAGCACTTATGAATCAGTACCTTACAAACAATATGCCGTCTGCAAAGGATGGTTCTCAGACTATAACTCCGCCTATGATAAATAACTATGTTAAACAAAAGGTTATGCCCGCTCCCGTAAAAAAGAAATATTCCCGTGAACATATTGCATACCTCATTATGATATGCTCACTGAAACAGGCACTGAGCATCCCTACAATGCAGAGAATACTCCCTCTCTATGAGGAAACTGACAAAATAAAAGAGCTGTACAGCGTATTTTGCAAAAACCAGTACAAGGCATTTGCATATATAACAGAAAAGGTCTGCGATGTTACAGATCCCCTGCTTAAGGAAGCTGACAGTAACCCAGAGAGAATGTATGACCTTGCAGTGCAGATATCAGTAAGTGCCAATGTGTTTAAGGTGTTGTCTGAGGATGTTGCGGCTATTCAGCAATTGGAAGTAACCGAGTAAAAGCAATACAAATTCTCCGGAAATATTTTTCGGAGAATTTTTTTGAAAAATTTGAAATTAGGTATAGACAAACGGATTTTTTTGTGTTATAATGATTTGCGTTGTGATGCTGTTGTAGCTCAGCAGGTAGAGCACTTCCTTGGTAAGGAAGAGGTCGGCAGTTCAAGTCTGCTCAACAGCTCCAAAAAATAACGACTATTCCAATAGGATAGTCGTTATTTTTTTGTGCTTGTGTCCCCAAGGATACAACATCATTTTGATTTTTCCGTCACAAAAACAATCATAAGAGTTCTGTATATCGTTATAGAGCTATACTGTCTATTTCCTCGTATTCTTCCTTGGTAAAACTCAGGTTTTCAGTCATTTTGAGATTTTGCAGTATCTGTTCGGGCTTTGAGGCACCAATGAGAACACTTGTAACCCCCTCGTGACTATACACCCAGGAAAGTGCCATCTGTGCAAGAGTTTGTCCCCTGTTTTCCGCAATGCTGTTTAACGCCTTAATCTTACCAAGCATTTCGCAGGTTAAGGAGGATTCATTTAAAAATCTGCCATCGGTTTTAACACGGCTGTCTTGGGGAATTCCGTTTAAGTATCGGTCAGTGAGTAACCCCTGCGAAAGAGGACTGAAAATAATCATTCCTTTTTTCTTTTTTGCGGCACTTTTGAGTATTCCGTTTTTTTCGGGTGTTCTGTCAAAAATAGAATATCTGTTCTGATTGATAACAAACGGGCAGTGTAGCTCGCTCAGTATTTCCGCCGCCTTTTCCATAGTTGCTCCGTCATAATTGGAAAGTCCCACATAGAGTGCCTTCCCGCTTTTTACTATGCTGTCCAGTGCCCACATTGTCTCAAAGAGAGGTGTGTCCGGATCCATTCTGTGATGGTAAAAAATATCAACATAGTCAACACCCATTCTCATAAGGCTCTGGTCAAGACTTGCCATAAGATACTTTCTGCTTCCGTTATCACCGTAAGGTCCTGGCCACATATAGTACCCTGCCTTTGTGCTGATTATCATTTCATCGCGGTAGCTTTTCATATGCTGAGAAAGTATTTTGCCAAAATTAACCTCGGCACTTCCAGCCTCGGGGCCGTAGTTGTTGGCAAGATCAAAATGAGTTATGCCGTTATCAAAGGCGGTAAAACACATTTTGCACATATTTTCGTAGTCGGCTCTGTCACCAAAGTTATGCCACAATCCAAGGGACACCGGCGGAAGCTTAAGTCCGCTTTCCCCGCATTTTCTGTATGTGGTATTATCGTATCTTTTGGAATTCGCAGTATAATTCATAAATCACATTTCCTTTCCGGTTCAGGATTATTCCCTTTATTTACTCTTCCTCTGTATTATTATCAGGAAGCTTGTCATTTACCATAAGACTTCCGAATGTCACCGCACCAGTTCCAAACCTGTTCTCCAGCTCATAGGCGGTATTTTCCATTTTTTCTCTTTTTTCGTTTTCTTTTTCGCTTTGGAAAAAGCTCATTTGTATTTCATCATCGGAAACGAGTCTCACTGCCCTGACCGTAAGGGCACGGACATTCATATCCCATGTGTATCGGGATTTAAAGAGAGCAAAAAGGTGCTTGGCTATGTCGTAAGCACTGTGGGTTGGATAATCAAAGGTTACCTGATGCTCTTTTACGGAAAGGTCTGCTTTTTTTATGGATAATGCACATCTGTCTGTGAGAATATCCTCATCACGGAGAGATTTTTCCGTCTGCCTTGACAGGTGGTATATGACCTTCCATACTTCTTCATTATTTTCCAGATCGGTTTTCAATGTAATTCCATGACCTATACTCTTTGCAGGAGAACGGTAATCCTTATGAGCTACTTCCGATGAGTCAAGTCCGTTGGCGTACTGCCACAGAGCAACACCGTGCTTACCGAAACGGGTTTCAAAAAAATCACAGGGTGCCTTTGCTATGTCCCCT
>JAZPXS010000037.1:0-5308 GCA_045543775.1 Clostridia bacterium | reverse complement strand
CTCAAGATTCTGACCGCTGTGCTCGTGGTGCTGCTTTAAGTCATAATCTGTTCTGTCTGCAATACCCCAAAGCTCGCCCCAGCCAAAGGGGAACACAAATTCAATATCGCAGGTAGCCTTGGAATAGAAAGAAAGTTCTTCGGGAGAATGGTCACGGAATCTTAAGTTTTCCTCTCTCATACCGAGGGAAAGAAGGAAGTCCATACAATATTTCTTCCAGTAATCATACCATTCAAGGTCTGTTCCGGGTTTGCAGAAGAACTCAAGCTCCATCTGTGCGAACTCTCTTGTTCTGAAGGTGAAGTTTCCGGGAGTGATTTCGTTACGGAAGGACTTACCAATCTGACCGATACCAAAGGGAACCTTTTTACGGGATGTTCTCTGAACATTTTTAAAGTTTACAAAAATACCCTGTGCAGTTTCTGGACGGAGGTACACAACAGAAGAGGAATCCTCTGTTACACCCTGGAATGTCTTAAACATAAGGTTGAACTCACGGATATCGGTAAAGTTCTTCTTACCGCAGGCAGGACAGGTGATACCGTTATCTGCGATATACTTTTCCATAACTTCCTTGCTCCAGCCGTCTACCACAACATCCTCGCCTTTTTCGTGGGCAAAGTCTTCGATAAGCTTGTCTGCTCTGTGACGAGCCTTACATTCCTTACAATCCATAAGAGGATCGGAGAAAGAACCAACGTGACCGGATGCAACCCATGTTTCGGGATTCATAAGGATAGCACAGTCAAGACCGACATTTAAGTTAGTATCCTGAATAAATTTTTTCCACCAGGCTTTTTTAACGTTATTTTTAAACTCAACACCAAGAGGGCCGTAGTCCCATGTGTTTGCAAGACCTCCGTAGATTTCACTTCCGGCATACACATAACCTCTGCCCTTACAAAGAGCAACGATTTTTTCCATTGTCTTTTCTGAATTAAGCATTTTGTAACCTCATTTCTGTTTTTACATATATACCATTATTTTATATTCAAATCATTGTTTTGTCAAGTGCTTTAGGCTCTTTATTGGCTTGACACATACCAAAATGAGTGCTAAAATAAAAAAGTACGAATTGGAGGTAATATTATGAGCGAATGTACACATGATTGCAGCACTTGCTCTGCAGATTGCAGTTCAAGGCAGCCGGAAAGTCTCCTTGCAGACTTAAACCCTGTCAGCAGTGTTAAAAAAGTTATAGCCGTAGTAAGCGGTAAGGGCGGCGTAGGTAAATCTATGGTGACATCTATGCTTGCTACTCTTTCTCAGAGAAAGGGCTTCAACACCGCAGTTCTTGATGCAGACATTACAGGTCCCTCAATCCCCAAGGCTTTTGGCATAAACACCAAGGCTTTTGCCGATGACAGAGGACTTGTTCCTGTACCCACAAAGACAGGTATTGATGTTATGAGTATCAATCTTCTTCTGGAAAACGAAACCGATCCCGTTGTGTGGAGAGGTCCCGTTATTGGCGGTGCAGTTAAACAGTTCTGGACTGATGTTGTATGGGAAGATATTGACTTTATGTATGTTGATATGCCTCCCGGAACAGGCGATGTGCCCCTTACTGTATTCCAGTCCCTGCCCGTTGACGGCATCGTTATTGTAACATCTCCCAACGAGCTTGTTTCTATGATTGTGGAAAAGGCAGTTAATATGGCAAAGATGATGAACATCCCCATAATCGGCATAGTTGAGAATATGGCATATTTTGAGTGTGATGAATGTTCCAAACGCCACTATATCTACGGTGAGAGCCACATAGACGAAATTGCCGCACAGCACGGCATAGATACAATAGCACAGCTCCCCATAGACAAGAAGCTCTCCGGTGCACAGAACTCCGGTCTTATCGAGCTTTTTGAGGGCAACTGGCTTGACGAACTCTCCTTAAAGATTGAGAAGATGTAATTATGGCAAAGAATGTAAAAACCAACGCAATGAGGATGCTAGACCGTGCAAAGATTTCCTATGAGGCCATAGAGTATGAATATGACGACAGTGACCTCAGCGGAACAACTATTGCCAAAAATGCAGGTCTCAATCCTGATATAGTATTTAAAACTCTTGTCGCAAAGGGCGACAAGACGGGAATAATAGTAATGTGCATCCCCGTGGAAAAGGAAGTTGACCTGAAAAAAGCTGCTTCTGTGTCCGGAAACAAAAAGGTGGAAATGCTCCACGTTAAGGACCTTCTTGCAAATACCGGTTATATTCGCGGAGGATGTTCTCCCGTGGGTATGAAAAAGAGCTATCCAACCTATATCGACATCTCCTCGGTAAATCACGAAAAAATAACCGTCAGTGCAGGTGTCAAGGGATGTCAACTGCTGGTAAATGCCAAAGAGCTTACAGAGTACCTCAGGGCAACGGTAGACAGTATAACAACAGAATAATATTATTAAAATGAGCGAACCAATCAACTTTAATTGTCGATTGGTTCGTTATTTTTTTATTCAGGTTTCTTTTCGAGCTTTAATGGGAAATCTCCAAGCTTATTAACCTTGAAGCCGTTTTTCTTGTATTCCTCATAGTCAAAGGCTTCAAGCTCATCAATTGCAAGCTTATGGAATTCATAGAAGTTTTTCCACCACTCATAGCCTGAGCCAAGCTCGGCATTGAGATATGCATCTACAATGTCACATCCCATAGCCGGTGCCACATAGAAAGCACCCATTGCAAGAACATTTACACCGTTACCGGTGATGGCTCTGAGTGCCGCAGGAACTGACTCTACAACACCTGCGTGAACGTGGGGACACTTTGATGCGGCAATGTGGATACCCATACCTGTGCCGCAGAAAAGGAGTGCTCTCTCAAACTCGCCCTCAGAAATCATAGAGCCTGCACGAAGTCCTACTCTGTGAAACATAAGGTCTGTATCGTCAGGATCGGAATCCGCCTTTACACCAACATCGGTGATTTTCCATCCTTTGCTTCTTAAGTGGTCACATACAGCTTCCTTAAGCGGAAATCCCGCAAAGTCAGCACCTACTAAAATTTCTTTGTCTTTTACTTTTTTCATTTTTAACATCCTTTCTATTTATATTTTTAATACAAAAGTTTTACAGGCCCGTAAAGACCGCTTTCCAGACTTTCCGTATGGAAATCCTGTGCTGTCCGGTGATATGGAGTAAGCTGCCATTCTTCGTACTTATCAAATGATTTCGTGTGATAGAATTCATTTGCCGCTGTGTTGGAAACTCTCACTTCAAGGGTATTTACATCCTTTATAAGGTCACCGAAAAATGTGTATCTGTATGGCGGCATAACCTTAACCCCAAGGGATTTACCGTTTACAAATGCCTCGCAGGTGTAGCGTACATCCCCTAAATCAAGTGTATATTCCACTGCCGCATCACAAATAGTAAAGCTTGTTTTGTAAACACAGCTTCCGGAAAATTCCTCTCCGGTAAACTTCCGCCAGTCGCCAAGAACTGCGGGTTTTTCTTCGTCACAGATATCCTCGGAGTATGAGCTTTCTTCCCCGATTACAAACTGTCTGGTTTTTCGTATGGTATATGTGCCGTCTATGAAAAGCTCATTTTGTGGAGAAACCTCATTTGTTACCTCCACGGGAACGTCGGTGTACATAACGACAATCATTTCGCCGGGCTCAAGGGTTTGTACAAGTTGCTTTTCCATAGGCTTTGTTACTATGCCGTCGGTAAGATTTACAATGTATGCATCCTTGCCAACCTCCACACTGATTGCCTTTGGTTCAAAGCATTCGTTACTTATGTAATATATATCGGCATTATCTGCTACCCTGTGACCGAGTCTTATTTTATCGGTGTTTCCGCTGAATTTCAGGGGGGATTCTATCTCTTCCCATACATCGGGGTTAAACACCGCATCGGGAAACATAGCAAGCTGCGACTGTCTTGTAACCACAACCTTTCCTCCGCCGGAAATAAATCTGCGTATATTTGTCTGAGCCTTTTCCGACATATATTCGCAATCTGTTATGACAAGGGTGCAATAGTGGGCATAACCCATCTTTACAACACCGTTATCAAGATATGCCTCCTCTGCACATTCCATAACATCGTCATCAAAGATGTCAAAGGGAATCTGATGATCCTCCATACCAAAGCCCACACGGTCAAACTCATGTGTTTCGGGAACTCTTCCAAAAAACGGAAGAACCGAGAAATCCTTTGTGGGAAGATACAGGGCGGTATCACACTTGTTGATACCCACAGAGGTCATATAGGAAAGCCGCTCGGTATATTCATTAAATACTTTAAGGTCACCGTAGCAGGCATATTTCTCCTTGAACGCAGGAAGCTCGCCTGTCATCTGGAAGCCTTTGGGATCTCCGTAGGGCACCAGCATAAAGTTAAAGAGGTTAACTCCCCTTATCGTCTGGAATGTGAGAACATAACGCATTTGCTCAAAGGTAAGTCCCATACCGAAAACCCCGAAGGTTTCTGTCATTGCCCTTGTGCCGCCTATCTGTGTTGCGGCAGATGAAGCGTATCTCGGAAAGAACTTGTTCTCCCCTATTATCTGCCACCAGCTAAGCTCCCTCTCCTCCATAGGAAAGATGTGACGCCATATGACATCTATTCCCGGCACATCAAAAAGTCTTAGTGCACGCATAAGGTTGTAGTTACCGCCACCAACGGCACCGTGGGGTATGTGATCCATATCCATATGTCCGCTGAAAGCAAGATTATTTTCGTTACACCACTTTTTGTACGGCTCCATAAAGTTTTTGCAAAAAACTCTGCTGCAGTAATCGTACCACGCTATAACAACCTTTTTCTCTTCCGGAGTATCGGCATATCTCTTTCGGGATATTATGGGAAGATACGGAAGTATTGACAATCCTGTTTCCTTTTGGAAGCCATCTACAACTTCCTTGGAGAAAGGTGCAGGACTCGGCATTGTGGGTTCATCTGTAAACACCAGCCTTATGTGACTTCCAAAGTCCTCACCCACGTGCTTTTTGTATTCTTCGTGAGTAACCTTAATAAAATACTCTACGGCATCTTTGTTACTTATATCGCCAAAGTCGGAACGAACCTTGGGATCGTATATTTCCACATCGCAGTAATACTCTGTCACCTTTGTATCACAAGGGAACACGTATCCGTCGGAAATAATGTTTTCTTTTTCATCAAAGGCTGTGCAGTTATCGGTTGCACAGTATTTGTCCCCTGCTTTAAAATCTTTTTCGCGGTTTGCAAGTCTGTGTCTTGCATATTCAGGATGATCCCTTACCACAATACCGCCTGCACCGCCCGAGGGCCATCCGGCTTCGTCATAAAGCCACATAGATATTCCGTTTTCCTTGGCTTTT
>JAZPXS010000036.1:0-4968 GCA_045543775.1 Clostridia bacterium | reverse complement strand
CAACATCTACTATTTGTGGCATCACATCAAAAACAATCTTATAGATGTTCTCCACGCTTCAAAATGAAGCGTGGAGTTTTTTTATTAGAAATGTGAAAATACAAGCATAACAAGTTGTAAAAATTTGTTATGCTTGTTTGTCGTAAATGAGGCTTTTAAATATTTAATTTTAAAATTTTTTATTTAATTAGGACATTAGGTGTCCTCATTAACTTTTAAAATACAAGTGCAGCTGCAAAAAAACAAAAAATTAAAACGAAAGGAATTTCTATTATGGAAAAGAAAAGAATCGGTAACGAGGAAGAATTAATCCTCGCACCAGAAAACAATGAAACGGAGGAGCTCGTTGAAATCGAAACCTCCGAAATTATGGACGAAGACACACAAGAACCCGAAAAGGAAATTAAAAAGAGTGTTTGCGTTAAAGAAATCACAGAGCTCAGAGGCGAAAACAAAAAGGTTTTTAAAATGAGTGACGGTACCGAGCAGGCGGTATTCTTTGCATCTCCTATCCATGCGTTTGATGACGAAACGCACACCTTTAAGGAAGAAAGCGATACTATCTGCGAAGATGAGGAAGCAAGACATCTTGTATGCAAGAAAAATCGCTTCCTTGCAAAGTTTAGTCAGGAAGAGGAAAACGATGAAATTTTCAGCATTGAAAACGGTATGCACCGTGTTGTTGTTTCTTCATATAAGACTAAGAAAAACAGAAACAAGGGCGTTAAGCCCACAATGCGTAAGAAGAAAATTAATGATATTAAAAATCTTAATGTTCTTACTTATGAAAATGTTGAAGTCGGAGCTGACTATGAATATTCAGTAGAAGGTGACGGCATTAAGGAAAATATCATTGTAAAGACAAAGGCTAATGTATATCGTTACCCATTTATTCTTCATTGTGAAAATGTTACTCCTAAGCTTGATGAAAAAGCAAAGCGTGTTGCATTTTTAAGTAATGAAACAGGCGAAGAGGTATTCTTTATTCCTGCTCCGTTTATGACCGATGCAAACGGTACAACATCAACAGGTGTATTCTATGAGTTAAGAACCCATACAAGCGGAGATACTGTTCTAACTGTAACAGCAGATGGAGAATGGATAAATGCGGAAAGCAGAGCCTTCCCTGTTGTAATTGACCCTCAAATTAAGTTATCCGGCACTGCCGCTACAACTACATACGCTTGGATAGATGGAGCAATGAATGTAAATTCAACTTGCAACGTAGGAATAACTAAAGATGCTTGTTGTAATAAAAATATCAATCGTATGTATATGAAATTTAATATTCCATCTTTGCCAAACAATCCTCGAATCAAAAAAGCAGAGCTTGTTTTAACGCAAAGTAGCGGAACTATTGAAAATAGTGTCGCCCCTAAAATCGGTTTATATCAGGTTACAAGCAGCATTTATTCAGGAACCTGTACTCCTTCACAAAAAACTAATTTTATTGATTATGCTAAGATGCAATCAGGTAGTGACGTTACATATAGATTCGACATTACTACTCTTATGGATCAAGCAATCAAGGGAGATATTTCAATCAAAAGTCTTGTTCTTAAAATGCTTGAGGAAACCACAACCACAACCGATATAATTAGTATTTATGGTTATAACGGTAGTGTGACATATGCTCCACAAATCATTGTTACATATGAGTCCAGCTATGCTGTAAACACATCATATCGTACTCATTCACACGATATTGCTCGCTTTGGTAAGGGCAGCATTGACCTTCAATGCGGAAACCTTATGTTTGAATCTGAGGATTTTGCTTGGGCTGGTAATCGTATGCCTGTTACAATTAAGCATTTATATAACAGTGCTTTATCCAACTATAAATACAGCGAAAATAGCGATATTAAACTAAATGCAGCATACTTTGGTGATATGAATATAGGCTATGGTTTTAAGCTCAATATAATGCAGAGCGTAGTACCAACTTCGTTCTATCACGATGGTGAAATTTGTTACGGTTATGTATTCGTTGGTGAAAATGGCGAAGAAACGTACTTGAAACCCATTGATGAAGCAAATGCAAATGGTGAACATTTTCTATTCGAAGCAGTTGACGGAAGCGACATGCGCTATGATAAGCCATCACTCACTCTAACACAAGGTGATAGCACATACTTGTTTGATACAAATGGCAGACTCATAAAGATTACCGATGCTCATAACAATAATATGTGTATCAATTACACAGATGGAAAGATTTCATCTGTAGTTGATGGTGCTGAAAGAAGCTTTGATTTTGTATATAACGATAGTGGTTATTTAATAGCAATTCAAGCTCCTGATAGCTCTGTAATTAATTTCTCATATGCAGGTACTCAGCTTTCTGAAATATCATATCCTGATGGCAGAAAAGTTAATATTTTATATAGCTCTCAAAAGCCCGAATGTGTTGAGATTTGCGATAAAAATGGTAATGGCGTTTATAAGGTTGCATATGAATTTAACGGTGACAGGCTTTCATCTGTGACAGAATATGGTGCTGAGAATGGCAGTTATGTGATTGGAAATAAGTCAACTTATTCTTATTCTATTGCTTCTGGTAAAACATCCGTAACCACAACTGAACAAGCAGATGGCGATGAAGCTTCAAATGATATTGTTACCACATATACCTTTGATGATGACGGAAATGTTATAAGTGAGTACACATATTCCAAAGATACGGGCAATGTAGCTTCTTCAAGCGAAGGTAGCGGAATCAATCCTCATTCTAACGACAAGGGTGTAACAAGCAACATTAACAACTTGCTTTTATATCACGATTTCACATCACTATCCTATTGGTATGCTATGAGCAATAATAGTAGTTTCTCTTATAAAACGTCCGAGGATGAAGCCATTGCAAAGTTTGGTAAAACATATCTTGAAATGACATCCGTTGACGAAACTTGTATTGAAAATGGTATTTATCAGACAACTACTATGTTGTTACCGACAGGTCAATATACCTTCTCTGCTTATGCTCAGGTAGCGGAAGCCTTTACAGGAAGCGAAAATCCAGGCATATATATCAGGGTTGTAGACTTAAACGGCAACATACTTGGCATGAGTGAGCATCTTGCAGAAAAAGACTCACAATATGTAAGACTTATTGTTCCGTTTGAAATTACATCTGCTACTAAGGTTAAGGTTCAAATTCTTGTGAACGGTAAGGGTACCGTATACGTTGATGCTGCACAGCTTGAAAACAATCCATTTGCCAATGCCTATAATATGCTTGACAACGGAAATTTCGAGAGCTCTGTATCAAGATGGAGTCGCTCAGTAGGCACAGGCTATTCTACAGCAAACAAATTTAATATGAGTCGCTCACTGTACATTACCGGAAACATTAGCACATTAAGATATGCAAGTCAAACCATCACCCCAAAATCAAATCGTGGTGCAAAAGAAACATTCACTTTGTCTGGCTGGGCTAAAGGAAACGGTATTCCCGCAAACACCCGTACAGGTTTAAGTACACCTGTATTCAGACTTCGTGCTGTAGTGAAATATTACGACACATATTATAAGGATTATACATCCGAAACATATACAGCAGATTTTTCACCTTGCACTGAAGAATGGCAGTTTGCTTCCATTCAGTTCTCTAAGGCTAAGTATAGAGAAATTCAGTATATCTATGTATATTGTGATTATGGATATAACATCGGCACTGCTTACTTTGATGATATTCAGCTTATTCGCGATAGCATCGAATTGGATCTCCCTGCAAACGAATTTGTATCTGAAAGCACAAGCGATTCAAATGATGGAACTGAAACATTAAGCATTGATGATGTATCTGCCCCAACATTTAATGAAGCAGGTGACCAATACGGTAATACCTTAACCGAAACCACGTTTACAGACGGAGAGCTTGGCACTATTTATCGTTCATTTAGATTTAATGATGATGAAAACTGCTATGTAGGTAATGAAGCAGGTAACAACCTCGTTGCAGAAACAGATTCAAGAGGAAACACAACACAATATACAGTTGAATGTGAAACCTCAAGAAACGAAGAAATCATTGACAGATGTGGTAACAAGACTGCATATGAATATGATGAAGCAGGTAGAACGACCAAGGTTACAAGCAAAGACTCTTTAGATAACGAGCTGGCAACTGTTTCATATAGCTACGATAGCTTTGACAATATGACAGAGATTGTCCGTGGTGACGGAATGAAGTATGTTCTTGCATATAATCCCTTTAATAACCTTGAATCAATCAATATTGATGGAAAAACAGATGGAAATCTAATTACTTATTCATACAAGAATGGTAACGGTAAATTAAAGGAAGTAACCTATGCTAATGGTCATACTATGAAAGCAACCTACAATAGCATCGGTCAAATGATTGCTGAAAAGTGGTATGAGTCATCAACAAGCACAGAGCCAATCGCTCATTACAAATATTCTTATGACGGTGAAGGAAATATTGTTCGTTCTATTGACTTTATCGCTGAAAAAGAGTATAATTATGAATATGAGCAAGGCAAGTTAATTCGTGCAACTGAATGTGATATTGAGTATGCAAATGAGATTGTAACCGCTAAGTCTGTTACTAATACTATTAGGTATTTCTACGGTAGCGAAAGTAATCTTACAAGAAAGGTAATTACTCCTGCTGGTAAGACATCTCATACAGTTTACTATGAGAATACAGACGATAATTCAATCGTAAAGCTTGAAATTGATGATAAGGTAATTACATCACATTCAAAGTCAGATAGCTTTGGCAGAAAAATCTTTGACGAGCTTCAATTTGCTACCGGATATGCTTCTCGTAAGTTTGAATATCACGAGGGTGTAATTCCACAAGAACACAAGGATAATGCTAAGGTTAAATCCTCTCCTACAACTCAGCTTGTTAGCAAGATTACTCTTTCCAATGGCAGAACACTTTCCTATGAATATGATGCTGAAGAAAGAATAACAAAGGTTACTGACTCTGTTGACGGT
>JAZPXS010000035.1:0-4931 GCA_045543775.1 Clostridia bacterium | reverse complement strand
GTTGCGGTTATGGAGGGTGGAGAACCTGTCGTTATTGCAAATGCTGAGGGAGCGAGAACAACTCCTTCCGTTGTTGCTTTTGCAAAAGATGGCGAAAGACTTGTAGGTCAGGTTGCAAAGCGTCAGGCTATAACAAACCCTGAAAAAACAATCATTTCCATAAAGAGAGATATGGGTACAGACCGAAAGGTTGACATTGATGGAAAGAAGCTTACACCGCAGGAAATTTCTGCAATGATTCTGCAGAAATTGAAGGCTGATGCAGAAAGCTATCTAGGCGAAACTGTAAGCCAGGCTGTTATCACTGTTCCTGCTTACTTCAGCGATTCCCAACGTCAGGCTACCAAGGATGCAGGTAAGGTTGCAGGTCTTGAAGTATTGAGAATTATTAACGAGCCTACAGCCGCTGCTCTTGCTTATGGTATGGATAAAGACAATGAACAGAAAATAATGGTATACGACCTTGGCGGCGGTACTTTTGATGTATCTATACTGGAAATCGGTGACGGTGTGTTTGAAGTACTTGCTACAAGCGGCAACAACCGTCTTGGCGGTGATGATTTTGATGACAGAATAATCAAGTATCTTGTTGATGAATTCAAAAAGGATACAGGCGTTGATTTAAGTGCAGACAAGATGGCTATGCAGAGACTTAAGGAAGCTGCAGAAAAGGCTAAGATTGAACTTTCTGGTGTTACAACTTCCAACATCAATCTTCCCTTTATCACTGCTGATGCAACAGGTCCTAAGCATCTTGATGTTACACTCACAAGAAGCAAATTTGATGAACTTACAGCGGATCTTGTGGAAGCTACAATTACTCCGGTTAAGAACGCTCTTTCCGATGCCGGCTTAAATCCTTCCGATATACACAAGGTTCTCCTTGTTGGCGGTTCATCCAGAATACCTGCAGTTCAGGAAGCTGTTAAGAAGCTTACAGGAAAAGAACCTCACAAGGGAATTAACCCTGATGAATGTGTTGCTATGGGTGCTGCAATTCAGGCAGGTGTTCTTGCCGGTGATGTAAAGGATCTTCTCCTTCTTGACGTTACACCTCTTTCACTTGGTATTGAAACAATGGGCGGTGTTTGCACAAAGCTTATCGAGAGAAATACTACTATTCCTACCAAGAAGAGCCAGATTTTCTCCACTGCAGCAGATAATCAGACAAGTGTTGAAATCAATGTTCTTCAGGGTGAAAGAGAGATGGCAGCATACAATAAGAGTCTTGGCAGATTCTCACTTAACGGCATTGCTCCTGCTCCCCGTGGTGTTCCTCAGATTGAAGTAAGCTTCGATATAGATGCCAACGGTATAGTTCATGTTTCTGCAAAGGATATGGCTACCGGAAATGAGCAGGATATTACAATTACTGCAAGCTCCAACCTTTCCGAAGAAGACATTGAAAAGGCAGTGAAAGATGCAGAAAAATTTGCCGAAGAAGATAAAAAACGTAAAGAAGAAGTAGAGACAAGAAATGCCGGAGATTCTCTCGTTTATCAGACAGAAAAGCTTATTGCAGATATGGGTGACAAGCTTGATGCTGGCGACAAGAGTGAGCTTGAAGCAAAGGTTGCTGATCTCAAAAAAGCACTTGAAGGTGCAAACACAGAGGAGATTAAGGCTAAAACCGACGAACTTCAAAAGAAGACATATGAGATTTCCACTAAGATGTATCAGGCTGCAAATCCCCAGGGTGCAGGCCCCGATATGAATGGCGGTGCTGATATGGGTTCAGACGGCGGTGCTACCTATGACGGTGACTATACTGTAGTCGATGATGATAACAAATAATTAAACATAAATAAGAATGCGTGGCATCTGTCACGCATTCTTCGGGTAAAAAAAGCAGGTGTATTATGGCGGATAAAAGAGATTATTATGAAGTCCTTGGCATCAAGAAAGGCGCCAGTGATGAGGAAATAAAAAAAGCCTACCGAAAGGTAGCAAAACAGTATCACCCCGACCTTCATCCGGGCGATGCAGAGGCGGAAGCTAAATTCAAAGAGGCCGGAGAGGCGTATGAAATACTGAGTGATAGTGAAAAAAGAGCCCGTTATGACCAGTACGGTCACGCCGGAGTTGATCCTAATTTTGGTGCCGGAGGCGGTTTCGGAGGTTTTGACGGTGCTGACTTTGGTGATTTGGGTGATATATTTGGTTCGTTTTTCGGCGGCGGTTTTGGAGGAAGTCAACAGCGTCGAAGAAACAATGGCCCACGAAAAGGAAGCGATATTGCAGAAAGTGTACTCATATCATTTGAGGAGGCAGCCTTTGGTGTAAAAAAGACTCTCAAAATATATAAGGTTGAAGAATGTGATGAATGCGGCGGAAAAGGATGTAAGAGCGAAGTTGACCGCGTAACTTGTCCTACCTGTAAAGGTAGCGGAGAAATACGCAATGTAACAAATTCTATTTTTGGTCAGATGGTAAATGTTTCTACCTGTAATCACTGTAACGGCAGCGGTCAGATAATAAAGAACCCATGTTCAAAGTGCAAGGGAAAAGGAATGATCAAGCGTGCAAGAAATGTGGATGTTGACATTCCGGCAGGAATAAATGCAGGGGAGACTGTGCGTTATCGCGGACTTGGAAATGCCGGATACAAGGGAGGCCCCGCCGGTGATCTTCTTGTAACCGTGCAAATAAAAAGGCACGACGTATTTACCAGAAGAGGCAACGATGTTTACTGCAGTATTCCAATCACTTTTGTTCAGGCGGCATTAGGTGCTGATGTTGAAATACCTATTCTTGATGAAGACAAAAAATACACCTTAGGTAAAATGACTTATACAGTGCCCGAAGGTACGCAGCCCGGAACGGAATTCCGTCTGAGAGGCAAGGGAATTCCGGGTGTTCGCAATGGTATTCGCGGAGATATGGTGCTTACTGTAACAGTTGAAGTACCCAAAAATTTGTCCAAAGATCAAAAAGATGCTCTTGCGGAATTTGCAAAGCTTTCAAATGACAATAATTATAAACAGCACAAAAATTTTTTTGAAAAGATGAAAAATTCTCTTGGTTTGTAATTAAATTCTAAAAACATTTAAATTCATTATTGTGTGTTTACATTTTTCGATTTTTGTGTTAAAATTGGTACATCAAATTATTGGAGGATATAACAGATGAAATATTCCGAAATTTTTAAAAGTAAAAAAGATGTAGTGCAGAGTAAATATGTTTGTGCCGGCTTTGATGGTTTTGTTGATTTTCTTATTCATGCTGTAAAAACCCGTCAAGATGAAAAAAACTGCACATATTATCCAACAATCGGAGAATTCGGAAATAAGATTTCTTCGCTTGCCGGAATAAGCGGAAATGTTGAACTTGTCTTCAAAAGCACAGATTTTGGGGGATGCGGACCTCATTATATGAATGGTCTTGCAAATATGGGAGTTAAATGTACTTGTATAGGCACTATGGGATATCCTGAAAAGCATCCGGCATTTGATCTTAATCCAAATTGTGAAACAATCACAATCGGCGAACCCGGTTACTCATATCTTTTTGAATTTGAAGACGGAAAGATAATAATGAGTGATATAGAGAAGATCAGTCAGATGAAATGGGACGATCTTATACAAAGAATAAGCGTTGATGAAATTGTTTCTTACTTCAATAAGGCTGATATAATCACTCTTGTTAACTGGAGCTATCTTGTGCATTTCCACGAAATATATGAAAAAGTTCTTGAAGAGGTAATGCCAAGACTTGATTCTAGCAAGAATAGAAAAATATATATTGATATCGCTGACTGTGCAAAACGCAGACCGGAAGAAATCAAAGCCGCATTAAAGCTTTTTGGCGGCTACAGCAAATATGCACCTACATACCTTGGACTTAATAAAAGTGAAGCTATAGTAATGCACTCTGTTCTTGGAGAAGGCGAATATCCCGGCTCACTTCCTGTTGCAAGAGCAATCAAGGAATATTCAGGTATAGGTACAGTAGTAATTCATCCGGTTGACAGTTCCGCAGCTGTGTATGATGGTGGAGAAGTTGAAGTTCCCGGTATTCTTTGCGAAAAACCCAAGAAAACTACAGGCGGAGGAGATAATTTTAACTCCGGTTTCTGTGCAGGTCTTCTTGCGGGACTTGACATTGAAAATTGTCTTGTAAGCGGTATGACTACTTCATATCTCTATGTTAAGAACGGTCATTGCAACACGTTTGACGACATTGCAGAACAGATGAAAATGTATGATGACAAAGATTAATATACGATAAAGGAGCTAAATCTTAAAAAATATAATTTATCTTTTAAATTCTCAAAAAACACTTGATTTTTTTGAATTTATGTGATAAAATAATCTCGTAATTGTTTATTGGTTAGAATTTATAGCTTCGAAATTACGGAGTGGGTTGACAAACCCACTCTTTCGTATTGTTAAGGCTTTTGAAAGAGGTGACATTAAGCTATGGCTTCCGGTACAAAAATAACAGATTTGGTTTTTGATATGGCTCTGCCCATTGCCCGTGAAAACGGATGTACAATTTATGATGTAGAATACAAAAAAGAGGGATCTGATTACGTTTTGAGAGTAATTCTTGATACCGATGATGACTCTTCCGTTTCCATTGCTATGTGCGAAAATGTAAGTCGTTTGCTCAGTGAAGAACTTGACAAAAATGATCCGACAAGTAACGCATATATGTTGGAGGTAACATCTCCCGGACTTGACAGACCACTCAAAAAAGATCAGGATTTTGCCCGTTTTGCAGGCAAAATAATTGAAGTCGGATTATACAAACAGATAAACGGTTCGAAGATGATTACCGGCGAACTAAAAGGACTAAACGACGGAAATGTTGTGTTGATATCTGATGGTGAAGAGATATGCATAAAGCGTGATGAAGCTTCTTTTATTCGTTTGGCGGTAATATTTTAATATATAAATACTTTCAGAGAGGAATGATTATAAAAATGAATT